>NZ_JAVJAN010000111.1:0-507 GCF_031344075.1 Clostridium aquiflavi | reverse complement strand
CTTCATCGGCTCCTGATGCCAAGGCATTCACCATGCGCCCTTTGTAGCTTGACCTTTTACTTGTTTATTGTCGCTAACTACTTCGTTAACTTCATATTTTCTGTACTCACGTATCACGATACGCTCCGTTCATAAAATACTCGTTTCCTCGTATTTATCGCCACTAAACTTCGTAACATTATTTTGCTTATAAATAAACAAAACAATTTGCCAATTTTAATTTGAGTAATTATCTAGGTAATTATTTCAATTATTACAAAGAATATATTCTTGGCTTGTTGTATTATATACAATATACTTGTTTATTGAATCCTATTACTTTGTCATCTGCATAATTTTTTTCATTCACGTATAAAATACGCTCATTGTAAAAATTATTTGATTCCTTGTACTAAGGTTCACTAAACTTCGTATTCTATGTGCAATTTTCAAAGAACAATGGTGGGCTTAAATGGACTCGAACCATCGACCTCACGCTTATCAGGCGTGCGCTCTAACCAGCTGAGC
>NZ_JAVJAN010000110.1:0-514 GCF_031344075.1 Clostridium aquiflavi | reverse complement strand
TGTTCCTGTTGAAATAATAGATATAGATTCAAATGAAAGTGCAGATAATAATAATTTAGAAAGTAAAACTAAGTATCAAGTAACATCTTATTGTTATGATAAAAATGGAAATAAGATATTAGAAAAGCATGGAATTGATGCTATATTTGAAGATGAAATATGCAACAATTATAATGAAATTTACTTTACTTATGATAAAGAAAATAGACTTATAGAAGTTAAAGATAAATGTGGAGCTAAGGCAAGATATAAATATGATTGCTTAAACAATAAAATATATGAAAGCTTTAAAATTAATGATACTACAAATAAAATAATTCATTATGTTTATGACAAAGTAGGAAATTTAATTGAGAAGAAAGAAGAGATAGATGGTAAATTTATATCTTCTAAGAATAAAGGAAAAAATATTTGGTCTATAACAAAATATGAATATGATAAGAATGGAAATTTAACTAAGATAATAACTCCAAAAGGTTATGAAATAGTAAAAGTTTATGATGAAATTGATAGA
>NZ_JAVJAN010000010.1:0-96447 GCF_031344075.1 Clostridium aquiflavi | reverse complement strand
GTACTCATAATACCTTTAAAACACATTATTTTAAAAGTTATCCACAAATTTTTTAATAATATAAATTCCTAAAGAATTAAAAAGGAGTTCAAAGACTCTTTCTCTTTAAACTCCTTTTAAATTATTAATCCCTTAAAGTTAAAGAATTATACAAATCAAACCGCCATTACCTTCATTAATAATTTTTTGAAGTGTCTTTTGAATTTTAACTTGTACATCTTCTGGCATCTTATATAATTTGTTTTGAAGTCCTTCTTTAACTAGTACTTCTAAAGATTTTCCAAACATGTTGCTTTGCCATAGTTGTGCTGGGTCTGTTTCAAATTGTTCTAGTAACCCCTTTACAAGTTCTTCTGATTCCTTTTCAGATCCCATTATTGGGCTAATCTCTGTCTTTATGTCACACTTTATAAAATGTAAGCTTGGAGCACTTGCTTTTAATTTAACACCAAATTTACTTCCTTGTTTTACAATCTCTGGTTCCTCGAATTTCATTTCTGATAGTTGTGGTGCTACCAATCCATAACCAGCTTCCCTAACATCCTCCAAGGCATCTTTAACCTTATCATACTCTAATTTTGCATAAGTTAAATCTTTTATTATACTTAAAAGATCACTTTCTGAATTTACTTCTAAATCACATATTTCACTAAGTATTTTATAAAATATACCATCTTTAGGTTTCATAAGTATATTTGCTGTTCCATTGCCTAAATCAACTTCTTTAATAGATGTTGTGCCCATAAATTCTTTTTCTTCAAAACTATTTAATATATGTTTAACATCTCTAACTTTTGAAATTTCATTACTCATAGTTAAAATGACATCGAAGAAGTTCTTTTTCAACCAATGATTACAGTCTAATTTTTCTAACCATTCTGGCATATCTATATTAACTTCTTTTACTGGGAATTCTCTAAGTACATACTCAAATAAGTCTTCTATATCTTCTTCATCCATATTGTATATATCCATTACTTTTACTGCTACATTATATTTTGCTTCTAATTCATTTTTTAATGCTTTTGTTTCTTGAGAATTGGGTTTATTAGTATTAAGTACAACCACAAATGGTTTATTTATTGATTGAAGCTCATATATAACTCTTTCTTCTGCCTCCATATAATCTTCTCTTGGTATTCCTGTAATACTTCCATCTGTTGTAATTACAAGTCCTATGGTTGAATGATCACTGATAACCTTTCTAGTGCCTATTTCTGCTGCATCTTCAAAAGGAATTTCATACTCATACCATGGTGTATGTACCATCTTACTTTCTTCACCTTCTAAATATCCCAATGCACTTTTTACAATATATCCTACACAATCTACCATTCTAACTTTAAATTTTGTTTCATCTCCTAAATTTATCTCTACCGCCTCATTTGGTACGAATTTAGGTTCTGTTGTGTGAATACTTTTACCTGAACCACTTTGTGGTAACTCATCTTTCGCTCTTTCTTTCTTATAAGTATTATCAATCTTTGGTATTACCATAAGGTCCATAAACCTTTTTATAAAAGTTGATTTACCAGTTCTTACCGGTCCAACTACTCCTACATATATGTCCCCTTGGGTTCTTTCAGCTATATCTTTGTATATGTTAAAGCTGTCCACATTATTCCCTCCTTATTCTTTTTACCAATATATATATATTCTTAAAAAACTAAAAATATACAGATTAAATAAAATTTTAAATAGAAAAGTCCTAAAAAGACTTTATTAACACAGTTATATGGTTAAAAAATTCTTTTTAGGACTAATATTAAAATATTTCACTTTTCTTTTCGCGAAGCATAAGTTCTTCAATCCCTAATTTAGGATCCTTTTTCTCAAATAAAACTTTATACAAAATGTCAGTTATAGGCATAGATACTCCTATTTTTTCTTTCAATTCATAAAAGGCTTTACAAGCTTTTACACCCTCAACTACCATTCCTATTTCTTCAATTGCTTTATCTGCATTCATACCACTTCCAATTAATAAACCTGCTTTTCTGTTCCTAGAATGATTAGAAGTACATGTTACTATCAAATCTCCCATTCCAGTCAAACCATAAAAAGTTTCTTCTCTTCCACCAAGAGCTAAACCTATTCTAGAAATTTCTTTCATTCCTCTGGTCATTAATGCAGCTTTAGTGTTATCTCCATAACCTAAACCATCTAAAATTCCAGCAGCTAGTGCAATTATGTTTTTAACAGCACCTCCAACTTCTACTCCTATCAAATCTTCATTTGTATATACCCTAAAGAAAGAGGTCATAAATAAATTTTGAACTTCACTAGCAGAATTCATATTTTCTGAAGAAACTACAAGTGTTGTTGGCAGTTTCAATACTACTTCTTCAGCATGACTAGGTCCCGATAAAACAACAATTGGATTATTTAACTCTTCCTTAATAACGGCAGATAATCTTTTATCAGTATGTTCTTCGATTCCTTTGGCAATTGAAATTATAATAGTTTCTTGTTTTATTTTATTTTTTAACTGTTTGCAAATACTGCGTATTGTATGAGATGGTATTGCTAAAACAATATATTCAGCATTTTCAGTTGCTTTTTCTAAATTATCAAATGCTTTAATATTACTAGGAATTTCTAAATTTTTTATATATTTATCATTTCTTCTATTAATATTTATGTCATCAACAACTTTTTTATCTCTATTGTATATACTTACAGTATTCCCCTTCTCCGCAAGCAGTATAGCTAAAGCTGTTCCAAAACTTCCTCCACCTATAAAACTTACTTTATTCATTACTATTCCTTCCTTTGTCTATACTCGATTTGTATACCAGTACCTTTAAAATCAAAACTATTTCTTAATTGATTTTCTAAATATCTTTCATAAGAAAAATGTGAAGCACTAGCATCGTTAACGAAAAATACAAACTTAGGTGGTTTAGTAGCAACTTGAGTTGCATAATATATCTTCATTCTCTTAAGGCTAACTATTGGTGGTTCTTTCATTAGTATCGCCTTACTTATTACATCATTTAATATTCCTGTAGATACTCTCTTGTTATAATTGTTATAACATTTTTTAGCTAATTCTAAAATTTTATGAGTTCTTTGTCCTGTTAATGCTGAAATAAATAGATATTCAGCATATGGCATAAATTTCAAACTACCTTGTAAGTCTTTTTTAAACTTCTCCATAGTTTTGTCATCTTTCTCAACAAGATCCCATTTATTTACAAGAACTATAATAGCTTTATTTAACTCATGAGCATAACCTATTATTTTTTCATCTTGTTCTGTTACACCATCTTGAGCATCTATCATAAGTATACATACATCTGCTTTTTCTATTGATGCATATGTTCTTATAACACTATATCTTTCTATTTCTTCTTTAACTTTGCTTTTTCTTCTAAGTCCAGCTGTATCGATTAAAATGAATTTTCCTTGTTCTGTTTCTAAATAACTATCTATAGCATCTCTAGTTGTTCCTGCTATATCAGAAACAATAAGTCTTTCTTCTCCTAACAACTTATTTATCAATGATGATTTTCCTACATTAGGCTTTCCAATCATAGCTATTCTGATATATTCATCCTCTTCAGCATCAGCATCAAATCTATCAAAATGTTCTACTACTCTATCAAGCATATCACCAAGACCTAATGCTTGTGATGCTGATATTGTTATAGGATCACCAATTCCTAAGTTATAAAATTCCCAACTGTTTTCTTCATATTTTAAAGAATCAATTTTATTTACTACTAATACTACTGGCTTTTTACTTTTTCTTAACATATTAGCTACTTCTTGATCCGCAGCAGTTAAACCTTCTTTACCATCAACTATAAATACTATTACATCAGCAGTTTCTATAGCAATATTCGCTTGTCTTCTCATTTGTTTCATTATTATATCGTCATTTGTAGGTTCTATACCACCAGTATCTATCATAGTAAAGTTATAATTTAACCATTCAGCCTCAGCATAAACTCTATCTCTTGTCACTCCCGGTGTATCTTGTACTATGGAAATTCTCTTCCCTGCTAATTTATTAAATAATGTTGACTTACCAACATTTGGTCTTCCTACTATTGCAACTATCGGTTTTCCCATTAAAATTCCTCCTTATATTCGTTTAATATACTAATTAAATTTTCTCCTGTGTAATCTGTTACTATAACTTTTACATCTAATGCCTCTTCAATATCTCTAATTTTCAAATCATCTAGCATAATTTGTTCACTAGAGTCAGCTAATTCATATCCTTTTCTAAACATACAATCAGCCATTAATAAATATTTCGTATTTATTTTTCCTTTTAATTGATTTATTATATCAGTTCCAGTTAAAAGTCCTGTTATAGTTATTGTTTCTCCAAAATAATTGTTTATTACTTTGTATACATCTAATTTTATATTAGGATTTTTTTTCAAAATCTTATCTCTAGCTTTTATAATTTCTTCATAAGCTAAAGCACCTGTTGCGATTGAAAAACTCCCCTTAGAATTTTTATCTAGATCATTTAATGTTTCATCTATAACATCATTAAAGTATCTTACAACCCCTACGCCATCTTCTAGTTGTTCATATCCTCTATAGAAGTCATTACCTGGAACTTCCTTGCCTGAAACTATATAAAATTCATCTGATAGCCTTACAAAAGGTTCATTTACTTCTTTCATAAATTTATCTTGAAGTTCTTTAACCATTTCGATTTCTTTTGCAGATTGCTCCTTAGTAAATGTCTTTACATGTTGAAGTTTTTCTCTAAATTTAGTTATTCCTATTGGAACAACAGCCACACTAGCTACAAATGGATGAAGCTTATATAAATCTTCTATAGTTCTCTTTAATTCATCTCCACTATTTATGCCTGGTATACATACTATTTGAGCATTTATTGTAATTCCTGAATCTGTTAATCTTTTTAATCTCTCTAATATATTTCCTGCAAATCTATTATTCAACATTTTAACCCTAAGTTCTGGGTTTGTTGTATGTACTGATACATTAATTGGACTTATGTGATATTTTATTATTCTATCAATATCTTCTTCCTTCATATTAGTTAATGTAACAAAGTTTCCTTGAAGAAAAGATAATCTAGAATCATCATCTTTAAAATATAAAGTATCTCTCATTCCAGGTGGTAATTGATCTATAAAACAAAAAATGCATTTATTACTACATCTTTTTGCTTTATCCATTATGCCACCGCCAAATTCAAGACCTATATCTTCTCCGTATTCTTTTTCTATTTCTATTTCCCAAATTTCGCCATTTGTTTTTTCTATTTCTAAAACTATTTCTTCATCTGCTGATAAAAATTTATAATCCATAATATCGCCTATTGGAGTTTGATTAATAGATATTAGACTATCATTTATTTCTATTCCAACTTCTTCAGCAATACTGTATTCTTCTACTTTTGTTATAATATTTTTCATTTTTTCACTCCTAATTATAACATCCCATCTTCATTATAGTACGTTTAATTATATAATAACTAACTAGTTATTGCAAACACTATATTTAAAACCATTTTTTATTCATTTTTCCCTAAAATAAACTTTAAGTTTAAACCTTTTTTTATAAGTAAAGGCTAGGAATAATTTACTTCCTAGCCTCTACTTTATTCTTTTATTCATTTAAATCCACATAAGTTCCGTTCTTTGAAAAAATTGTCCATTCACATATATTAGTAACATGATCTGCAATTCTTTCTAAATACTTTATTACAAATAATAGTTGTGTTCCTTGATTAATTAAATTCTCATTCTTTTTAATTTCATTTATGCAAACACCAAATAATCTTTTATATAAATCATCTATTGCATCATCCATTTTACATATTTTATATGCAAATTTAACATCATCCCTTATATATGAATCTATTGCTAATCCAATCATTTCTCTAACTCTTATTTCCATATCCCACAATTCACTAATATTTTCTTTAAATACTACTCTATCTAATCTTTTAGTTATTTTGCATATATCCACTGCATGATCTGCCATTCTTTCTAGATCTGTTACTATTTTTGATGCTGTAAACACTCTTCTTAAATCTGTTGCAAGTGGTTGCTCCATTGCAATAAATTTTATACAATCTTCTTCTATTATTTTTTGCAACTCATCTACTTTATCATCGTATTTTATAACCTTATCTGCCATATCTGAATCATGATTTTTCAATGAAACCATACTATCATGTATTTGTTTTTCTACTAAACTTGTCATTTTTAATAATTGTCTATTAATTTCTTTAACTCTAGCATCTTGAGATTCTCTTGTCATTAATCCTCACCCTTTCATTTAACCAAATCTACCAGTTATATAGTCTTCTGTTCTTTTATCTCTAGGATTATAGAATATATCCTCAGTTTTTCCAAATTCTATAACTTCTCCACTTAAAAAGAAAGCTGTTTTATCTGCTATTCTTCCTGCTTGTTGCATATTATGAGTTACTATAACTACTGTATAATCTTTTTTTAGTTGCTCTATTAATTCTTCTGTTTTATTCGTTGAAATTGGATCTAAAGCCGATGTTGGTTCATCCATTAAAATAACTTCTGGAGATACTGCTAAAGTTCTTGCAATGCATAATCTTTGTTGTTGCCCTCCAGAAAGTCCCATTGCACTTTTTTTTAATCTATCCTTTGTTTCATCCCAAAGCGCTGCACCTTTTAAACTATTTTCAACAATTTCATCTAATATTTTTTTATCTTTAGTTCCATGAATTCTTGGGCCATATGCTATATTATCATAAATAGACATAGGAAATGGATTAGGTCTTTGAAATACCATCCCAACTCTTTTCCTTAAATATATCTCATCATAATCTTTATATATATCTTTATCTTCAAATAAAACCTCTCCAGTTATTCTAACTATTTCAATCAAATCATTCATTCTATTTAAAGTTCTTAAAAAAGTTGATTTACCACATCCCGATGGTCCTATTAATGCTGTAACTTCATTTTTATTTATATTCATATTTATATCTTTTAACGCTTGATTTTCAGCATAATATAAATTTAAATTCTTAGTTTTTATAATACTCATTCCTTATACTCCCCTACTTTCCACCATAAGATTTCATTAATCTATTTCCTATTAACCTTGCTAAAATATTAAATAAAAGAACTGCTATAATTAATACTGCTGCTGTCCCATTAGCAATTTGAGCTGCATCTACTACTATTCCTTCAGAATTTAATTTCCAAATATGAACAGCCAAAGTTTCTGCTGGTCTAAAAAGAGAAAATGCCGATTTATTTCCAACCAAACTTATTTGATTAAAATTTAAAGCTCCTGAACTTAATCCTGCTGTATACAGGAAAGCTGCTGCCTCTCCAAAAATTCTACCTGCTGATAATATTATTCCAGTTAAAATCTCGCTCATGGCTGTTGGCACTGTAAGTTTAGATATTGTTTGCCACTTACTTGCACCAAGTCCTAATGAAGCTTCCTTTACCTTCTTGCTAGCTGCTTTTATTGCATTTTCTGAAATTCTAGTCATAGATGGTATATTTAATATACTGACTGATATAGCTCCAGCGAGTATTGAATATCCCCAACCTGCCATATTAACAAACACTAATAGTCCAAACATACCTATAACTATAGATGGTAATGAAGAAATTGTTTCAAGAGACATTCTTATTATGTTTAAAAACTTTCCTTCTTTTGCATACTCAGCTAAGTATATTCCTGCACCTATTCCTATTGGTACTGTTATTATTAATGAAACAATAAGCATATAAAATGAATTAAATAATTGTGGTCCTATTCCTCCACCAGCTCCTGTTAATTTAGGTTTTCCAAATAAGAAAGAAGGTTTTATCATATTTCCACCTTTATATAATATATAAGCAATAAATGCACCTAACAAACCTACTATAAATATGCTTATTATATAAAACACTACAGTGGCCATTTTATCAACTTTTTTAGCATCCATTATACTGCACTCCTTTTTTCTATCTTTCTAACTATTACTATAAAAATAAATGAAATAACAAGTAATATTAATGCTAATGTCCATAATGCGTCATTCCACATTGTTCCACCTACTGTATTAGCCATATCCATTGTTATAATACTAGTTAATGTAGACATCGAAGAAAGAAGTCCTTCTGGCAATTTAACAGTATTACCAATTACCATTTGTACTGCAAGTGCTTCTCCAAACGCTCTTGCTATACCCAATACCACACCTGTCAAAATTCCTGATTTCGCTCCTGGTACTATTACTCTGCTTATTGTCTGCCATCTTGTCGCTCCTAATCCATAAGAAGCTTCTATATGATCATTAGGTATATTTTTTATTGCATCTATAGCTAAAGTAGCAATTGTAGGTAATATCATTAATGATAAAACTAATATTCCTGATAAAAGTGAGAATCCCATTCCTCCAACATTGTTTTTTATAAATGGTACCAATACTGATATTCCAACCCACCCATAAACAACTGATGGTATTCCAACTAATATTTCTAATGATGGTTTTATTACATTATTACCAAACTTACTAGAAATAATGTTAGTAAAAATAGCTAGTGCAACTGCAATAGGAGCACTTAAAATTACAGCTCCTATTGATACACATGTAGAACCTAAGATGAATGCTAAAGCTCCAAAGGAAGGCTGCTCTTGATTTGGCTTCCAATCATTTTTAAATAAAAATTCAGTTATGCTATATCCATTTTGGGTAAATGATTTAATTCCTTTTGAAGCTATAAATAATAATATCAAGCCTGTAATTACTATTATTAGTATTCCACATAGAGTTGCAAAGCCCTGACCCAAATATTCATTTTTAAGCCTTTCCTTAAAACTTCTCTTTTTCATCTTTTAATCATCCTTTAAATTATTATTTTTCTTTTATTTCAGCTCCTGAAATAAATCCTAAACTTTCTATGCTTTCCTTATTATCTTCACTTGTTATAAAATTTATAAATTCTTGACTTAATCCTTCTGCTTCACCTTTTGTATACATATGACCCCATGACCAAAAAGAATAACTTCCGTCTTTTATATTTTCATTATGTGCAGATACTCCATCAATACTCGTAACTTGTAATATTTCTTTAGCATCAGCTGTATTCATATAAGAAAGAGCTAAATAACTTATTGCTCCATCATTTTGTTTCATCGCAGTAAGAACTGCACCATTTGAATCTTGAACTGCCCCTAAAGAATCATTTTCTAATGACTTATTTCCATCTAATATTTTATTTTCAAATGTACCTCTTGTTCCAGATCCTGATTTTCTATGAATTAAGAATATTTCTTTATCTGGGCCTCCAACGTCCTTCCAATTTGTTATTTTTCCTGAAAATATTCCTTTTAATTGTTCTTTACTTAAATTTGTAACTCCTAATGATTTATTTACAACAATTCCAAAACCTTGACCTATAACTTTATGATCTACTAATTCTTTAGATTGCGCTTCATCTAATTTTTCTTCTGCAAATATATCTGAATTTCCAATATCAACTGTCCCTTCTAATACTTGAGTAAGACCTGTTCCTGAACCACCTGCTTGCGCACTTACTGCAGCATTAGGATTTATTTCATTAAATTTTTCAATTGATTGCTCCATTAATGGTAATAATGCCGATGATCCGCTTACCGTTATTGATCCACTTATTCCATTTCCTGCCTCACTTGCACTATCTTCAGATCCACATCCGACCATGCTTCCTCCAATCATAGTTATTAATAATGCGCTGACTATAAGTTTTAAAGTATTTTTTTTCATATAAAATTCCTCCATCAACTTTTTTTACATTAATTAATTCTTTTATACTTATAATATAACCAGTAAGTTAAGCTATTATTAGATTAAAGTTAACTTTTATTAGGACTACGTTAAATGAATTTAACATTGGAAAATATCAATACCTTACTACAGCATATCCTAAAATTTAAATTAATTTTATAAAATCTATGCAAAATAAAATAAGCTGAAAATTTTACTTTTCAGCTTATTTTAATAATTGGCTATGTTTTAAATATGTGTTTATCTATGCAATATGTAAAGTGACGTATATCAACACAACACTAAAACATACTCTAATAATTTATATATATTTTATCCTCACTTTAAATGTGCTACCTTCACCTAATGTACTTTTAACATTTATATCTCCATTAAATGTTTTAACTATATGTTTTACAATAGCTAGTCCTAATCCTGTTCCACCCTTTTTTCGTGATTTATCCACTCTATAAAATCTTTCAAATATTCTTGGCAAGTCTTCTTTAGGTATACCTATTCCATTATCACTAACTTCTAAATAATAATATCCTCGTTTACTATAACTTATCACTTTAACATTTGAGCCATTCTCTGAATATTTTATAGCATTTTCAACTAAATTTAATGTTAGCTGATAAAATTTGTCCTTATCTCCTAATATAAGTTCTTGATTATCATCATAAAATTCCAAATTTATTTCTTTATTATTAGCAAGTTTTCTTATCATATTTACAACATCTTCTATTATAGTTTTAGGTAAAAATTCATCATTTTGAATTGATATATTACTCTCAATACTAGAAAGTACTAAAATATCATTTATTAATCTTGATAATCTTTCTGATTCCTTGTCTATTATATTTAAAAATTTTTCTCTAGTTTCATCATCTTCTACATATCTTAATGTTTCTGCAAAACCTTTAATAGATGTTAATGGTGTTTTTAACTCATGAGACACATTTGCAACAAATTGAGTTCTCATAAGTTCAAGTTTTTTTATATCAGTTATATCCTGTATCGTTATAACTTTACCTATCATCTCTATTCCGTTTATTATATTTGATTTTTTTATCTTTAAATCACGTTCTATTGGATGAAGTATTTTTATTTCTTTATCTATTTCATAATCCTCTTCTAAAAAAGTATTTATATCATAATCTGAAATATACTCAATTATGGATTCACCTAAAATATTTTTCTTTATACCAAATATTCTTTCTGCATAAGGATTAATAGATATTACAATATTATTATTATCTACTGCAATAACACCACTTTCCATACTTCTTAAAATAGATTCTATTCTAGTTTGTTTGTCAACTATCTCATGCATTTTCATTTGAAGCTGATCTGCCATATTATTAAAACTTTCTCCTAAATTTCCAAGTTCATCTTTACTATTTATTTTAGCTCTTATTTTATAATCTCCATTAGCCATCTTGTGAGTCACTGATTCTAAATCTTTAATTGGCTCAATAATCATCTTTATCAATTTTAAACATAATGATATAGAAAAAAACATTACAACAGTTATTATCCCTATACAATATTTTATATTTTTATTTTGGAACGTTTTTACCATATTAACAGGAACTGAACTTACCACCATTAAATTATTATTTAATTTTGTAGCATAATATATTAAATTAATATTACCATCTTCACTATACTTAGTTGATGATCCTTCTCCACTTTCTATAGCTTGTTGAAATTCTTTATTATTCTTATAATTATTTTCTAATTCATTTTCCATATCATATAATACAATTCCATTTGTATCAAGTAATGTAAATCTAACTGGTGCATTGTTTATTTTTATTTCTCTAAAATCTTGTTTATTGATATTATTTAATGAATCTAAGTTATCTAATTGACCAATAAGTAAGTTAAAATTTCTAAGTTCATTTTTCGTATCTCTAATTTGTTGAAAATTACTTAACAACACAAAAAAAGAAGTTACTATTATAAGAGCAAAAAAAACTGTCATCATTGATGATATTAATATTTTCTTTTTCATTATTTATCAATTGGGTTAAACCTGTAACCTACTCCTCTAATGGTTTCTATAAATTTAGGATTTTTATCGTCTTCTTCTATCTTCTTTCTTAGATATCTTATATGTACATCTACTGTTCTAGTTTCCCCTATGTACTCATATCCCCATATTTTATCTAATAACGTTTCTCTTTGAAGAATTTTCCCTCTATTTTTTATTAATATTTTTAAGAGGTCAAATTCCTTTAAAGTCAATTCAATTTTTTGATTATTAATAAACACCTCATGTCTATCAAAATCTATTTTAAGGCCTTGAGACTCATATGAATTATTTTCAATGTCTGCCCCTGGATAAGTTCTTCTAAGAACAGCTTTAACTCGTGCTAATAATTCTCTTACAGAAAAAGGTTTAGTTATATAATCATCTGCACCTAATTCTAAACCTAAGATTTTATCAATTTCCTCTCCTTTTGCTGTCAATATTATTATTGATGTATTTTGAGTTTCTTTATCTTTTTTTACTTCTTTACAAACATCAAAACCATCTAATCCTGGTAACATTAAATCCAATAATATTAATTTAGGTTTTTCTATCTTTGCTATTTCAAGGGCATCTATACCATTATTGCAACAAAAGACCTTGTACCCTGCATTAATTAAATTAAACTTTAGTAATTCTATTATGTGTTCCTCATCATCCACTATCAATATTTTTTCATCAGACATAACTATTCTCCTTACTCTAAAATTATAAAAGTAAACATTCTACCATAATCCCCATTTGATTTTCTATATGAATGTAATTTAATTTTTTCACTACAATATGTACATAATTCTAAAGTATTTATATTCTCTTCTTTAACTCCTGAATTTCTTAAATCATTTAATATACATTCTTCTAAATTTAAATTATTTTTATTGAATAAATCCAACTCTTTAATTTCTTTCTTTTTTTTTAAAAACTTTTCTTTTAATTCCGCTGATACTTCATAACAACAACTTCTTATATGAGGTCCTATATAAGCTTTAATATTTTTAGGATTACACTTAAACTCATTCTTCATTTTTTCTATTGTTTTTAAAGTAATAGAATTAAATGTTCCTCTCCATCCACTATGAATTGCTGCTGATACCTTTTTAATCTCATCCACCAATATAACAGGAACACAATCCGCAGTAAAAACTCCAATAATAACATTTTTATTATCTGTTATTATTGCATCCCCTTCTTCATTTTTAATATCATTATTATTATAAATTAATATATTATCACTATGTACTTGTTTTAAATATACCACTTCGCTAACATTAAATTTATATTTCAGTGATTCTAATTGATTAATTCCTTCATCAGTATTCCTATTAAAACTCCTATTAAGTTCTGCATTTGAAAATACTATTTTGGCAGTATTGTCTAATTTTATTGTCATAAAATCTTCTATATTTTCTATTTCTTTTAAGTCTAATTTTTTCAGAATTATCCCCCCAAATTTATACATTAATTTTATCATTTATAAGTTTTATATTAATTGTATTAACTAACTTTTAACGTCTCTATAACATATATATAACATACTATTATATATATTAATATATAAAAAGGATTTGAAAGTTAAATCTAACATATTCAAAATCCTTTTTAAATAACTATTTTAATTTTAATTTTAATTAACTACGAGATTCTTAATTTCTTCTAAGAAAGTATTTATATCCTTAAATTGTCTATAGACCGATGCAAATCTAACATATGATATTTCATCAACTTGTTTAAGTTTATCCATAACCATTTCACCTATATCTTTAGATGCAACTTCAGTAACCATTCTATTAGAAATTGATTTTTCTATTTCATAAGCTATATCTTCTATTTGTTTTCTTGAAACAGGTCTTTTTTGACAAGCAATAATAAGACCATTAATAATTTTTTCTTTATTAAAGTTTTCCCTAGTTAAATCTTTTTTAACAACTAAAACAGGAAAATCCTCTATTTTCTCATACGTAGTATATCTCTTATTACAATTTAAGCACTCTCTTCGTCTTCTAATTGTAGTATTATCATCTGTTGCTCTGGAATCAACAACTTTGCTTTCTTCAAAATTACAAAATGGACATTTCACTTTAATCACCTCTTTTACTTTAGTAAAAAGTATTTATAAATTTATTATATATAGTTTTTGTTCTGATTACTACCCATTATTAGAATCATACTCTGGAATATTATTTGATTTAACTAATATAACATCAACTCCAACTTTTACTATATCATTCCACTTAATTTCTATTTCATCATCTTTTAAAAACCACGATTTCATAGTTGTACTTGGTAAAATTAATGAAGTTATTTTATTTTCATCACAATCAACTTTAAAATCTTTTATAAAACCAAGTTTACGCCCTGTAGATATATCTATTATTTCCATAGATCTCATGGCATTAAGTGAATACATTTCTGCTTCCATAGTTATCCCCCTACCTATAAAAAATACTTTTATACATTAACACTGATTTGTAATACTCTTTCTTGTATAACACTAAATACAACATTTGCCTGCTAATGAATTCTAATTTATAAGTTTCAAATGAGTATTTAAATACATAAATTTTGTATTTAATTTGCTTTAAATACAAAGCAAACAGCAAGTGAAACTAAAAATTTTATTTATTCTATATATTTATATGTATGATAACTTTACTTAATTACTTATATAATAAAAACTGATATTTGTTAAATATCAGTTTTTATTATACCATATGGATTAATTTTAAACATGTTTTCTCATATGCTTTAAAGCTGTTTTTTCCAGCCTAGACACTTGTGCTTGAGAAATGCCAATTTCATCTGCAACTTCCATTTGCGTTCTTCCCCTAAAAAATCTTAAATTTAAAATCAATTTTTCTCTATCTGTTAGCTTTTTCATAGCTTCCTTTATGGATATATTTTCAAGCCAACTTTCATCTGTATTTTTCGAATCACTTATTTGATCCATAACAAATATTGCATCTCCACCATCATGATAGATTGGTTCAAATAAAGATACCGGATCTTGTATTGCATCTAACGCAAATACAACTTCTTCTCTTGGTAGTTCTAGTTCTTTTGCAATTTGAGATATTGTTGGCTCTTTATTATTGTCCTTTATAAATTTATCTCTTACTATTAATGCCTTATATGCAATATCTCTTAATGATCTACTAACTCTTATAGAATTATTGTCTCTTAAATATCTTCTAATTTCTCCTATTATCATAGGTACTGCATAGGTTGAAAACTTAACATTTTGTGATAAATCAAAATTATCTATTGATTTCATCAAACCAATACATCCTACTTGAAATAAATCATCAACGTTTTCTCCTCTATTATTAAATCTTTGAATAACACTAAGTACTAATCTTAGGTTGCCTTTTATAAAGGTTTCTCTAGCACTTAAATCTCCTTTTTTTAATGCTAAAAGAAGTTGTTTCTTTTCTTTTTCTTTAAGCATTGGAAGTTTAGAAGTATTTACTCCACATATTTCCACCTTATTAATAATCATAAGTACCAACCCTTTCGGAAGTAATAATCTGCTGCATTAAAGATTATCTCCGATAGATAATACTTTTATACTAAAGACAAGCTAAATCATTTTGCTTATTTCTTTTTTTAGTCTTCTAATTATTTTTTTTTCTAATCTTGAAATGTAAGATTGAGATATTCCAAGCATATCCGCAACTTCCTTTTGAGTTTTTTCTCGTGTCCCATTTAGCCCAAATCTAAGTCTTACAATTTCTTTTTCTCTATCATTTAAAATTTTAAGTGCCATTAACAATAATTGCTTGTCAACTTCATCTTCAATTAAATTGTATACCTCATCATTTTCAGTACCTAAAATATCTGATAACAATAATTCATTTCCATCCCAATCTATATTTAAAGGTTCGTAAAATGAAATTTCTGCTTTTATTTTACTATTTCTCCTTAAATACATTAGAATTTCATTTTCTATACATCTAGATGCATATGTTGCTAATTTAATCTTTTTTTCTGGATTAAAAGTATTTACTGCTTTTATTAATCCAATAGTTCCTACTGAAATTAAATCTTCTACATGAACACCTGTATTTTCAAACTTTCTTGCTATATAAACAACTAGTCTTAAATTTCTTTCTATTAAGATACTTCTTATACTTTCGTCTCCATGCATAAGATTATTCACTAAGGTTTCTTCTTCATCTTTTGATAATGGTGGTGGAAGTGCATCGCTACCACCTACATAATATAGCTTTCTTCTAAATAATTTAAATCTAGATAATAACTTATTTAAAAATAAAATCATTCTTCTCATAATACACCCCTTTTATATTACTCCTCTTGATAACAATGCATTAAAATCATTTTCTTTACTTAACTTCTCATTACAAGGACATATGATAGCGTCCACTTCATTATAAAATTTTTCACCTTTTATTTTTATAGATTCTACCTTTATTCCTTTTAAATTACCTCCATACCCAATTGCACTATAAGGTATGTAATAGACATCCTTACAATTAAAATCAATTGTACTTATAAGATCCTTTTCTATTAAAATACATGGAAGATTGCTAACAGGCTCTCTTAGTTCATTACCAGTATCTAAGAAACCTTTTATATCATACATATTGTCAGATACCTTAAACTGTATACTAAACTTAAAATTATTCACCATTAATTTGTTTTTAATATATTCTATTAATCTATTACAAAACATATATATTATCATTCCACCTAATAGCAAATACTTCATTGAGTACTTGCTTATTTCAAAACTTTCTCCTAACAAATATTCATTTTGATTTAGTGAAAATAAAAAACATAATCCACTTAATGTAAATGTTAATAATAAAAATACACACATTGCTTTAATTGTATTAATAAAACCTTTTTTACCATAGCTTATCCTAATCATTATATATAAGATTATTATTCTACAAGGAAATGAAGTTAACACATTCAATTCAGGAAATAATAGTACAATCGTATACAATGCTCCTATAAATCCTGAACATATTAATAGAATATCTTTAACTTTATACTTTAGTATTTTCATTGTTAGTATCATAAGAAATAAATTAATTATAAAATTTTCTAAAATTAAAATATCTATATATACCTCCATACGAATCCCCCTATTGAGTTTTATTATAGACTTATATTAATTAAAAATTTGTCACAATAGCATACGATATTGCCATTTTTAGAACATAACTTTTTACATATATTTACATTTAGTTTTTAATAATCAATAATACTTTTATATTTAATCAATTACTATCTTTAATTGTATAACATAGATAAATTACTTTATAAAAAGTAATAACATGTATTAAAACAATAAAATTTGTATAAAGAAAAAAGCATGCAAGATTAATTAATCTCGCATGCTTTTCTTATATATAAATTCATAAAATACTAAGTATTAATGCTTTTTAGTTCTTCTTAAGAAAACAGGTATATCTAATAGATCATCATCATCAAAATTACTTTCTTGTTTAGGTTGTTCCACTGTCGCTGCAACTTCTGGTGTAGGAGCCTTAGGCTGTGGTACCTCTTCTCTTTGAGTTTGAGTAACCTTATTTATCACTTCTGAAGGAGCAATATTATTGTTAGGAACTTCAAATCCTGTAGCTATAACAGTAATTCTAATCTCCTCATTAAGTGTTTCATCAATTACTGCACCAACGATTATATTAGCATCAGGATCTACTGCTTCACGCACAACATCAGCTGCATCGTAAACTTCTAATGCACCTAAATCAACTCCACCTGTGAAGTTTATTATAACATCTGTTGCACCTTCAATTGATGTTTCTAATAATGGAGATGAAATTGCTTGATGAACTGCATCTTGAGTTCTATTATCTCCACTTCCAAAACCGACCCCCATATGAGCTAATCCTTTATTAAGCATAACTGCCTTTATATCTGCAAAGTCCGCATTAATTACACCAGTAATAGTAATTAGGTCAGAAATTGCCTGTACACCTTGTCTTAACACATCATCAGCTAATTTAAATGAATCTAATAATGTAGTCTTCTTATCTGCCATTCTAAGTAGTCTTTCATTTGGAATAATAACCAATGTATCTACTTTTTGTTTTAATGTTTCTATACCCATTTCTGCATGTCTCATTCTTCTCTTACCTTCAAATGGGAAAGGCTTTGTAACTACACCTACAGTTAATATTTCCATAGACTTAGCTATTTCTGCAACTATCGGAGCAGCACCAGTTCCAGTTCCGCCACCCATTCCTGCAGTTATAAATACCATATTAGCACCTTTTATTGCAGCTGAAATTTCTTCTTTACTTTCTTCTGCTGCTTTTTTCCCTATTTCAGGGTTAGCTCCAGCACCTAAGCCTTTTGTTAACTTTTCTCCAATTTGAATTTTTTGATCTGCATGTGAAAGCATTAATGCTTGTTTATCTGTATTAATTGCTATAAATTCTACATTTTTTAACCCTTCAACTATCATTCGATTTACAGCATTACTACCGCCACCTCCGCAGCCTATTACTTTTATATTAGTTAATTCTTGAATATCCCCATCAAAATCTAACAAAATAACTCCTCCTTTAGAAAATTCCCTCTAAAAAATCTCTGACTTTCTTTAAAACACTCTTACTTGCTTTGTTTTCTATTTTTTCTTTTTCATTTTTACTTATAACAATATCATTAACCTTCTGTGAATTTTTATACTCATATGAAATTAAATCTAAATTATCATAAACTTCCTTGACCACAGCTAAAGATGTTATATTCTCAGGATTTTTTATCCCTAAATCATCTTTTGTTATAACTGTAGCTGGAATTTTCAAAATATCATTAACGAAATTGCTTATATTCTCAAAATAATTTAATCCACTACCATATAGAATTATACTACAAATTCTATCATAATGACCAGTGTTTTTTAACTCTCTATTAATATAATTTAGTATTTCTTCAATTCTAGCATTAATAACTTCATAAAATAATGATTTTGATATCTTTAATGTTCCAACTTCTATTTCGTCCGCTATTTTATTATCTTTATACAAAGTTTCATAATTACTAGAATAAATTATTTTTATATTCTCAGCTTCCGAAAATGAAAGCTCTCCACAAATTGCCAAATCTTTAGAAATATTACTTCCGCCTAAAGGTATACTACCAATGTATTTAGGAATTCCATTACTAAATATAGCCATATCTATATTGCCTGCACCTATATCTACTAAAACTTTATCTCCTACATCATCCTCAGTTAAAAATATCTGTTTACCACACAATATATTTAACTTTATATTAGATAGATTGTAATTAGTGCCTTTAAAAATCTCATAATATTTAGTAATTTCATCTTTTAATCCTATTATTAAAGTTAAATTTATATCTAATTTATTACCTCGCCAATTTAATATATCTCTATGTAAAACTTTTCCATCCAAGATATAAAAATTAATCAACGTATCAATTAGAATTTCATTGTCACTAATAGAAGTAGCGTTTCTAGCCTTTTTTAATGCTTCATTTATATCTTCTTTTTTAGCGATCCCCTCTATTAATGAAATAGAAACAGTGACTTCAGTTATTCTAATATTTCTTGTTGATATCCCTGCTGAAATATTTTTTATCTTCCTACCACTTTTATCTTCTAAATCTTTTAAAAGAGTTTTTAAAACTTCTCGACACTTGTCAACATCTTTAATTATTCCTTTTTCAATTCCTTTAGATTTACAATACTTAACACCAAGTATTTGCATATCCTCTTCATCTTTTTTTGCTGCAAGAGAAGCTGATAGCTTCTTACTTCCAAAGTCTATTGATGCAATTATTTCTTCTTGCATTATTTTATTTCTTACCTCCTTGCAGAAAAGTATACTGTTTCCTATTTATATTCAACATAACAATTAAAATTCCTTTTTATTACTTTGTTAATTTTAATTATTGTTTGATTTCCATTTTATATACTCTTCTTTAACTATTATATTTTCATTAACCAATCTTTTCAAATCCATATCAATAGTTTGCATTCCATACTTAGACCCCATTTGAATAAAACTATTGATCTGCTCATAATTTCCCTCTCTTATTAAATTCTTTATACTAGTAGTGCATGTCATAATTTCTAGTGCTGCAGTTCTTCCAACACCTGTAGCATTAGGTAATAAAATTTGTGATACAACTCCTCTCAACAACGAAGAAAGTTGTACTTTAATTTCATTTTGTTCTTTATTATCAAAAGAGTTAATTATTCTATAAATACTATTAGCAGCTCCCATTGTATGAAGTGTTGAAAATACCAAATGACCTGTTTGAGCTGCTCTTAATGCCACTTCTATTGTTTCAGTATCTCTCATTTCTCCAATTAATATAACATCTGGATCTTGCCTTAATGCAGCTCTTAGTCCCATAACATAGCTCTTAGTATCTTGACCAACTTCTCTTTGATTTATTATTGATTTATTATTATCATAGATATACTCAATAGGATCTTCTAATGTAATTATATGTTTCTCTTTTGTGTTATTAATTTCATTTATCATGGCCGCGAGTGTTGTACTTTTACCTGATCCTGTAGGACCTGTTACTAATACTAATCCATCATTCAGTTTTGTAAAATCTTTTAGTATTTGTGCATTTGTTATATCACTAATTTTAGGTATACGTTGTTTTATCACTCTTAAACAAATAGAATAATTCCCTTTACACTTATATGCATTACCTCTAAAATTCCCCATACCTTCAGGTTGATACTTAAAATCAATATCCCCTTCTTCTAAAAATTCTTCAAATCTTTCTGGTGCTAGTTCTCTAATGTATTGAGCTACTGTTTCATGATTAATTACTAAGTTACTAGCACTTTTTAAATTACCATCTATTCTAATCATTGGAGGTAACCCAGAAGAAATATGAATATCAGAAACATTATTTAAATCAATGCTTTTTATCATTTTGTCGATATTTGACATACTCATCCCCCATTAAATATTAAAATATATTTTTAAAAAATAAAACCTTTTTTAATTTATTCTAAAAATAATCTTCCTATAATAAGATTATCATATTTTTCAATATAATTAATAGTTTTTTATATTAAAATAAGGTGCGCTTTTTAGCTACACCTTATTTTGACTTTAAATTTTACCAAATAATTCTTTTTTTAGTTTTTTTAAAGCTTTTTTTTCTATTCTAGATACATAAGAACGAGAAATTCCTAACATCCCTGCTATCTCCCTTTGAGTTTTTCTGTTTCCATCTATCAATCCATATCTCATTATAAGTATTGTACTTTCTCTTTTAGTTAAAGAATCTTTAATTTTTTTATATAGGTCTTTGATCTGTAGGTTATTCTCTACTTTTTCTAAAACCGAATCACTATCACTACTTAATATATCGATAAGACAAATTTCATTTCCTTCCTTATCTACTCCAATAGGATCTTGCAGATATACTTCACTTTTTTGTTTTTTATTATTTCTAAACAACATTAAGATTTCATTTTCTATGCACCTAGAGGCATAAGTAGCAAGTCTAGTACCCTTACTAGAATCAAACGAATCAATCGCTTTAATTAATCCAACAGTTCCAATAGAGATTAATTCATCTACATCTTTATTAGGAAAAGAATATTTCTTTACTATATGTGCTACCAATCTTAAGTTTCTTTCAACTAAAACACCCTTGGCTGTCTTATCTCCATCTTTAAGTCTTTTTAAGTATTCTTCCTCTTCACTTTCATTAAGCGGGTTGGGAAATGTATTTCCGCTACTTATATATCCTGTTAAAAATAGAGAATTACATATCAATTCTATGAAACCATTTAATACAAACACCTTTTTCCTCCATAACAGTGCTTGATACTATAATATGTTTAGAAATTAAAAAAGTTGCTTATTCATTTCTATTTTATTATATTTATTTATTATTTAATGTTTTAACTATATCTTTAAATATGGGAGCAGCCGTGTCTCCTCCACCAAGTTCCACATTAGTTGCTAAATTTTGTAGTTCTATATTCGGTATAAATACTACCATAGTATATGTTTTGTTATTAAATTTAAAATACCCTGAAAACCATCCATGTGTATTTCCATCACTAGCTGTAGCTGAACCTGTTTTTCCGCCTATATCTAAATCTGCTATATATGCTTTTATTCCTGTACCTCTTACTACAACCTCTTTCATTCCATCTTTAACAAGTCTTGATGTTATTTCACTATAAATTTTTTTCTCATCACTTTTAAATTCTTTTACTACATTATCATTTTTATCTAAAATACTTTCTACAATATACGGCTTTACATATATTCCATTGTTCACTACAGTATTTACAGCCCCTAACATTTGAACTGGCGAAACATTCATACATTGACCTATTGATATATTGTTCATTCCTGCATCTTCTTTAGGTTTTATTCCACAAGTTTCATTTTTATTTTCTCCTTCTAAGTTTAAAACTCTATTATACAAACCTTGTTCTTTAGAATATTCCATCAACTTATCATATCCTACTAAAGAACCAATTTTAGCAAATATATCATTACAAGATCTTACTAATGAATTTTTGACTGTTAATCTTCCATGACCTTCCCTACATATATTTCCACTACAATTGAATGTATCATTTACATTTACCAAACCCATTTCTAATGCAGAGGCCAATGTAATTATTTTATATATTGATCCTGGTTCATACCCAATTTCTTGGATACCCAAGTTTATATTAGCTTCACTTTCATCTTTTTGTACTAAAGCTCTTATCTTTCCAGTATCACTTTCTATGATACTTACTCCAACATTTTTTAAATACTTATATTCTTCTTTTTCAAGTATACTTCTTATTTTATCTTCCATATCTTTATCAATAGTTAATTTCAAATTATTATTATCATCATTTATATTAACTACTTCTTTAGCATATACAGACTTATTATCTAAATAAAAATTTTTTTTAGGCAAATCATTATTTTTTAGGTATCCTTGAAGATTTTCTTGCAAAGATCCTTCAACTTGATTTTCATCTAATATATTAGCTAAAAAGCTACTAACACTCCATGCTTTTTTTGTATCTACTTCATCAAAGATATATGTGTAAATTCCTTTTATATTTTGAAGTTTATTTATTTTATTATAAGTTTCTTCTGAAATATTATAATAAATCTTTCCTTGTGATTTCATTATTTCTGCATAATTAAAATCAGGATTTTCAGATTTCATTATAAAATTTAAAGCCATTAAATCCTCTAGTGTCTCCTCATAATTATTCAAACTAAAAGGCTTAATATCAACAACTAAAACATATTTTTTATTATACTTCATCAAATCTTTTCCATTAGTATCTAAAATCATGTATTTTATATTACTTATATTTTCCATTTGATGATTTTGATAAGATACCTGTACTTTTTCTGATGGATGTACCTGTAACATATACAATCTCATACTCAACACTATTATTAGTGTAATAAAAAAAGCCAGAATCTTTAGCAATCTCTTCTTTATGCTATATTTATCAGTAAAAATAAAAAACACCTCTCTTCAGCTTAAATTTTAGCCTTAGATAAGGTGTTTTATTCAAAAGTAAAATATTTTATTTATTTTATAATGAAAGTACTTTATTAGATTTTACTAACATATCATTTTTTTGTAATGGTTTTTCAACTTTCACTTTAAATATCATATGTGCTCTATTGGCAACATCAGTTTTAACATTTTTTTCTGCATCAAACATATCTAAAAGTTTAACTTTAAAATATGGTGTATGCGGTCTTAATATCTCTACTTCATCATTTTCAAATACTCTATTTTTTTGTAGTATTGTAGCTATTTTAGTTTCAGGATCATATTCTTTAACCATACCTACAATATCATAGTCTCTTACATAAGATGATTCTTCATAATTTTGTTCACCCATTCTACCTAAGAAGAAACCAGTATGATATTTTCTATGGCTTATTTTATTTAATGTATCCATCCACTCTTCTTTAAATTTATAATTTTCTGGATCTTCCCAATAAGCATCTAGTGCCTCTCTATATGCTTTTACAACAGAAGCTACATAAAATTCACTTTTCATTCTACCTTCTATTTTAAATGAGTATATTCCACTTTGTACAAGTTCTGGTATATAATTAATCATACATAAATCTTTAGAGTTCATTATATATGTACCATTTTCATCTTCAACTACTGGATAATATTCACCTGGTCTTGTTTCTTCCATAAGATGATATTTATATCTACATGCATTTGAACATACTCCTTTATTAGAATCTCTTCCAAGCATATAATTAGATATTAAACATCTTCCTGAATACGCTATACACATTGAACCATGCACAAATGCTTCTATATCACAATCCTCTGGAATATTAGATGTTATTGTTTTTATTTCATTAAAAGTTAATTCCCTTGCTAATACAACTCTCTTTACTCCTAAATCATGCCAAAACTTAGTTGCTACCCAGTTAACAGTATTTGCTTGAGTACTTAAATGTAGTTCAAGATCTGGAGCAGCTTCTTTTGCTATAGCAATTAATGATGGATCTGCTACAATAATTGCATCCACACCTAAATCATATAAGCTTTTAATATATTCTCCTGCACCCTTTAAATCCTGATTTCTTGCGAAAACATTTAAAGTAACATATACTTTTTTACCTCTTTCGTGACAATACTTTATTCCTTCTGCCATTTCTTCATTAGTAAAATTATTTGAAAACGCCCTTAAATTTAGTTTTCCTCCACCTAAATATACAGCATCTGCTCCAAAATCTATTGCAATTTTTAATTTTTCTAAATTTCCAGCTGGTGCTAAAATTTCTGGTTTTCTCATTTTAAATTACCTCCTTTTTGTCACTGCAATACCATCTCCCATAGGTATTACTGTTGTTATTAGCTTTTCATCACTAGTAACCATGTCTAAATATGTTCTCATTCTTTTAACTATAGTTATCTTTCTTCTTTTAACAAGCTCATTAGAAGCTACCATACCTCTAAATAAAACATTATCAGCTATAATAATCCCATCTTGTTTTAACAATCTTAAACAATGTGGAAGAAAATGATTATAGTGACCTTTACCTGCATCCATAAATATTAAATCAAAAGGTTCTTCTAATTTTTCTAAAACTTCAAGACAATCGCCTTGTTCTATTTTTATCTTATCTTCTAAATTAAACTTTTTCAAATTTAATTTAGCAAATTCTATCATTTTTTCATCTCTCTCAATTGTTATAATTTCTGGATTAGTTTTTGCAGCTTCATACATTAATATAGATGAAAAACCTATAGCTGTACCAAGTTCTAAAATTCTAAGTGGTTTTTTCATATTTACCATAAACTCTAAAAATACCCCTGTTTCTTTTTGAACTATAGGAACAGCATTTTCTTTTGCAAAATCTTCTATTTCTTTTAATATTCCTTTTCTATCAGGAATTAAACCTCTTATATAATCTTCCATATAATCATATGTAATTTTACTCATTTAAATCCTCCATACTAAACTAATATCCCAATTCTTCTTTTTTCTTTAAAAAATCATCATAACTATCAGTAAAATAATGATATCCATCTTCTTTTAATATATAAAACAAATAATTTGTTTCTTTAGGAAATAATGTAGCTCTTATAGATGCCTTACCTGGATTTGCTATTGGTCCTATTGGTAAGCCAACATATTTATATGTATTATATAAGGAGTTAACTTCCAAATGCTTATTTAATACTACATCTACATGATAACCAAGTCCATATATTACTGTGGCATCTAATTGCAATTTCATATTGTCTTTTAATCTATTATAAACAACAGAAGAAATTAAATCTCTATCATAATCATATCTAGCTTCTTTTTCTATCATTGACGCAATAGTTATTAATTTTTCAATTTCATTGTCTTTTATGTCAATTCCATCTTCATTTTCAATTTCTACTAATACTTCTAAAAATCTATTAAACATTAAGTCAACTACTGATTCTGCATTAGAACCATTTTTAATAAAATATGTATCTGGATATAAGAACCCCTCTAAATTGTATCTCTTATTAGAATCTTCTTTTATAAAACTTGGTAATTTATAACTCTTTATTGCATTTATAAAATCTTCTTTCGAACAAATTCCTTCTTCTTCAATTTTAGAAGATATTTGATCTATTGTATATCCTTCTGGAATTACTAATTTCTTAACATTTTTATTGTCTTCTTGATTGTTTAATGTATTTATTAATTGTGACAAATTAACATTAGAGTTAACTTCATATATCCCCTCTTGAAGATTCATGTCTTTTTTATTAAACATTAAATTAAGTTTTATAAAATACTTATTAGATAATTTATTTTCTCTATTTAACCTATCCAATATTGAATAAATTCCTTCGCCATGTCTAACTTCTATAGAAATTACATCTTCATTTCCCTTTAGAGGTTTTGATATACTCTTTTTATATGAAAATAATAATATAGCACATAAAACTATTAAAAAAAGACTTAAAGTTAATATGATGTTCTTTTTAAAGGATTTAAGCTTCTTCATAAAGTTCCTCCGTAATATATAATAAAGTAAATAGTCATAAGACCATTTACTTTATTATAATATCTTTTTATATTATTTTAAACATAAGAACTTATATTATTTTTTACTTCTGCTTACTAATTTCTTTCTTTCAGAACTACCTAATACAGTTTTTCTCATTCTTATATTCTTTGGTGTAACTTCTACTAATTCATCATCATTTATGAATTCTAAACATTGTTCAAGCTTCATTTCTAATGGTGGAATTAATTTTACTGCTTCATCAGCACCTGAAGATCTTGTATTAGTAAGTTTTTTACCTTTACAGATATTAATATCTATATCCTCTGCTCTAGATGATACACCTACAACCATTCCTTCATATACTGGAAGACCTGATGTTATAAATAATTGTCCTCTTTCTTGAGCATTAAATAATCCATAAGCAATAGATTCTCCATCTCCAAATGAAACTATAGATCCTCTACTTCTAGTTGGAATTTCACCTTTATATCTATCATAGCTATGGAATACATGGTTCATTATACCATTTCCCTTAGTATCAGTCATAAATTCATTTCTGAATCCAATTAATCCTCTTGCTGGAACTATAAATTCTAATCTTGTATATCCGTTAACAGCTGATGTCATATTAACCATTTCAGCTTTTCTTGGTCCTAATTTTTCCATAACTGGTCCCATGAATTCTTCTGGAACATCAATTGTTAAATATTCCATCGGTTCTTCTTTATGACCATTTTCTTCTTTAAATATAACACTTGCTTTTGAAACTTGGAATTCATAACCTTCTCTTCTCATTGTTTCAATAAGTACTGAAAGATGAAGTTCTCCTCTACCTGAAACTTCAAAGCAATCTGGTGTAAGTTCTGTTACTCTTAAACTTACGTTCGTTTCTAATTCTTTAAATAATCTATCTCTTAAATGTCTTGATGTAACGAATTCTCCTTCTTTTCCTGCAAAAGGTGAATTGTTTACCATAAAGTTCATGCTAAGAGTTGGCTCATCTATATTTACAAATGGTAAAGCTTCTGGATTTTGAGAATCTGCAATAGTTTCTCCTATGTTTGCATCAGTAACACCACTTACTGCAACTATATCTCCAAGTGCTGCTTCATCTGCTTCTATTCTTTTTAATCCATCATAAGTAAATACACTTGTTATCTTATAATTTGCTGTACTTCCATCAATTTTTACTAAGGCAACTGTTTGGTTTTTCTTCACTTTTCCTCTGTGAATCTTACCTATAGCAATTTTACCAACATATTCGTTTGTATCTAATGTAGTAACTAACATTTGTAATGGTTCGTCTATGTAACCTTCTGGTGCTTGAACATGTTCTATTATCTTTTCAAATAAAGGAATCATGTCATTGTTAGTATCCTCAACATTATTTCTAGCAAAACCTTCTCTAGCTGATGCATATATAATTGGGAAGTCTAATTGTTCATCATTTGCTCCTAATTCTAAGAATAAATCAAAAACTTCATCTATAACTTCTTCTGGTCTTGCATCTGGTTTATCTATTTTATTTATTACAACTATTGGTTTTAATCCTAATTCTAAAGCTTTCTTTAAAACGAACTTAGTTTGAGGCATAGGACCTTCATATGAATCTACTACTAATAAAACCGAATCAACCATTTTCAATACACGTTCAACTTCTCCACCGAAATCCGCATGTCCTGGAGTATCTACTATATTTATCTTAATATCCTTATATTGTACTGCTGTATTTTTTGAAAGAATAGTGATTCCTCTTTCTTTTTCTAAATCATTTGAATCCATTACTCTTTCTTGTACTTTTTCATTACTTCTAAAAACATGGCTTTGCTTTAATAGGGCATCTACTAAAGTTGTCTTACCATGGTCAACGTGAGCAATAATTGCTATATTTCTTATATCTTCTCTCTTTATTAGTTCCATGTAAATTCCTCCAAAAATAATTATTTAATGTATGGACAGTTTAATTTTTACTCTATGTAAACCTATAACTTTTTTTCTCCAAAAGAAAATTGGATACAAAAAAGTATCCAATCTTCTATAACCACTGTTTTTTATTTTAAACTGTTATTCTACAAAAGTCAACTCAATTATACACGATACTCTTTACCAATAATTTTAAATTTCCATAATTATTGGTAAAATCATTGGTTTTCTTTTTGTTTTTTCATAAAGAAGTTCTCTTAATTCATCTCTCATTCTAGATTTCAATGTAGCCCAATCAGTAATATTCTTTTCTTCACAATCTTTTAAAACTTTTCTAACAAGTTCTTTTGCTTGATCCATAAGACCTTCTGATTCTCTTACATATACAAATCCTCTTGAAATTATATCTGGACCTGCAATTACATTAGCAGTATGTCTTTCCATTGTAACTACAACAGTCAATATACCATCTTGTGATAGATGTTTTCTATCTCTTAATACTATATTTCCAACATCTCCTACCCCTAATCCATCTACAAATACTTGCCCAGCTGAAACAGTACAGCTTTTCTTAATGCTCTTTCTTGTAACTTCTATTACATCACCATTTTCAGGTATTAAAAGATTTTTTTCTGAAAGTCCAAGACTTATAGCCAATTCTCCATGTTGCTTTAAGTGTCTATATTCTCCATGTACTGGAATAAAGAATCTTGGTTTTACTAGTCTTTGCATTAATTTTAATTCTTCTTGGCAAGCATGACCAGAAACATGTACTTTTTCTAAAGACTCATATATTACTTCAGCACCTTTTTTAAATAACTGATTAATAACTTTAGAAACTAGTTTTTCATTACCTGGAATTGGCGTTGCTGAAATAATTACAGTATCACCTTCAATTATATTTATCTTTTTATGTTCAGATGCTGCCATTCTAGCTAATGCTGACATTGGCTCTCCTTGGCTTCCTGTTGTTATTATAACAATTTTTTCATTTGGATATTTTGATATTTGATCTACAGATACAAATACATCTTTTTCTATAGTTAAATATCCTAATTCTATTGCAACTTGAACTATATTTTCCATACTTCTTCCAGATACCGCAACTTTTTTGCCATAAATTTGTGCTGCTGTTATGATTTGTTGAATTCTATGAACATTTGATGCAAATGTAGCAACTATAATTCTGCCTTTCGCATTATCAAAAAGCCTAATAAAACTCTCACCCACTGTTTTTTCTGACATTGTATAACCTGGTCTTTCAACATTTGTTGAATCTGCTAACATTGCTAAAACGCCTTTTTTACCTAATTCTGCAAATCTTGCAAAATCCATTATTTCTCCATCAATTGGAGTATAATCGATTTTAAAATCCCCCGTATGAAGTACCGCTCCAAGTGGTGTATGAACTGCAATTGCTACTGAATCTGCAATTGAGTGATTGGTTTTTATAAATTCTACTGAAACATTATTTAACTTTATCGTATCTCTTGGCTTTATTGTAACTAATTCTGTAGTTGAAAGTAAACCGTGCTCTTTCAATTTTGTTTCAACGATTCCAAGAGTAAGTTTAGTACCATAAATAGGAACATTAAGTTGTTTTAAAACGTAAGGTAATGCACCTATGTGGTCCTCATGCCCGTGTGTTAAAAATATTCCTCTAACTCTATCTTTGTTTTTAATAAGGTATGAAACATCCGGAATAACAATATCAATCCCAAACATATCGTCATCTGGGAATTTAAGTCCACAGTCAATTACTACGATATCTTCTTTATATTCAATGGCTGTGATGTTCTTACCGATTTCATTTATACCACCTAAAGGAATAATTTTAACCTTAGCTCTTTCGTTTTTCATGTTTCCCCTCCTTCTTCTTTTAATATTTTATAATTAAAGACTTCTTAATTTATAAGAAATTCTTTTATTCATTTTTATTTTTTTCTTGACACTCTTCACATAATCCATAAAATTTAACACTATGATCAGATATTTTAAATTTGTATTGTGTCTCTATTTGTGTTTCCAAATCCTCTAATAAATCATCTTCAACTTCTAAGACTTTATTACATATATTACATACAAGATGATGATGTCTATGAGTTTCATTAGAGTGAACTAACTCGTATCTACTACAACCGTCATTCAATTCTAATCTGCATATTATACCTAATTCCTCTAAAAGAATAATAGTTCTATATACAGTTGCTAATCCTATTTCAGGACAACTTTTTTTAACTTCATCATATATTTCTTCTGCTGTTAAATGCTTTCCTTCTGTCTCAATAATGGCATTAACAATAGATCTTCTTTGCGCAGTTAATTTATACCCTTTTCTTTTTAAGTCTTCTTTCAAGGCATTCATATCTATTGAAGTTGATTGCTCCATAATAACACCTCACTTTATAAAATATAAGTTAATTTATAAAATTTTACTCTTGTTCTGACATAACAAGATTATATGCTTCTTCAACTAAATCAAATTCTTTTTCATCTTCTATTGAAACAAGAGTTTCATTGCCATCTTCATCAGATATAACTTTTAATACAAATGCTTCATCACATTCATCATTTTCTGCCGGAGTCACTACAACATATTCCCCATTTATTTCGTCTATTTGGAAATAAGTTATCACCTTAAATTTAATTTGTTCTCCTTGTTCATCTAATAATTCTATATATTCTACGTCTTTTTGCATTTTAAATGCTCCTTCCATAACTCTTATATTTTCTGTTCACATAACTAATATAAACAATACTCTTAATTCTATAAGTTCAAGATTTATTACTCTTTTAAAGTATATTAATTATATGCTTAAAGATATCCATTCTCAATTTTCATATTTTAATCATAACTCTATATGAAACCAAGAACTTTGTCTATATTAATCTGTTATAAATTTCAATATTATTTAGATATTCTATCTAAATATCCTTGAAGTATGTATGTTGATGCCACCTTATCAACTATCTTTTTTCTCTTACTTCTTGAAAGATCTGCTTCAAGCATAGCTTTATGAGCTGCAACTGTTGTTAAACGTTCATCCCAAAATTCTACTTTTATATTTAAAGCTTCTTCTACTAGTTTGCCCATTTCCATAGCTATTTCTCCTGATGGTCCTATTGTTCCATTCATGTTTTTAGGAAGTCCTATAACTATAGTTTCTACTTTATATTCATCACAAATTTTTCTTAATTCTTCCATGTCTTTTTCTTTATTTGCTCTTCTTATTGTAGTTATACCTTGTGCTGTAAAGCCTAGTGGATCAGATATAGCTACTCCTATAGTTTTTTTTCCTAAGTCTAAACCTAATATTCTCAAATTAAAGCACCTCTTAAAAAATAAGAGCGCCCGCTAATACGGGCACTCTTTACTTTATCTCTAAATAAGATTTTATAACTTCTTCAAGTATTTCATCTCTTTCAAGCTTTCTTACTAAAGCTCTTGCTCCGTTGTAATTCGTAATGTAAGTAGGGTCTCCTGAAATTAAATATCCAACTAGTTGATTTATAGGATTATAACCCTTTTGTTGTAGTGAATCATAAACCTCTGTTAATATTGCTTTTGTTAAAGCTTCCTTAGTCTTGTTTAAATCAAATTGCATTGTATGTTCAATATTTTTACTCATAAGATTGCTGCTCTTGCAGCTCACCCCCTTACAATATATCAAAAAGAAACTATTTCCATATATAGCATCACCATAATTATTATAAATTATTCATTTATTCACATATTAATGAAATATGATTCTTAATGACAAATTTATATTATATACAGTATTCTTATATATTATTATAACCTATATTTATTAAAAAGTATACTACTTTACTAAAGTTTCAACTATTTTATAAACAGAATCAAGTGCTTCACTTATTTTTTCTGGTAATTTACCTCCAGCTTGGGCCATATCTGGTCTTCCACCACCGCCTCCGCCAAGGATCGTTGCTGCTTCTTTAATTACTTTACCACAATGAGCTCCTTTTGATACTGCTTCTTTATCAGCCATAGCACATATTACAACTTTTCCATCTATTGAACTTGTAAGTAAAGTTAATGAATTATTAACTTTATCTCTAACTTTTTCACAAAGTCCTCTTAATGCTTCTCCATCAACATCTTTTAATCCATAAGTAACTACGTTTATACCTTTAACATCTTTAGCTGAGTTAATTATATCATTAATTTCCATTGAAGCAAATTTAGATTTTAAGTTAGTAATTTCTTTTTCTTTTTCTTTCATTTCTTTAGATTGTTGATCTAATTTACTTGTAATTTCTTTTTCTGAACATTTTAATTTTCCTGAAATTTGTTTTAATAATTCAGCTTTTTCATTTACTAATTTATATGCTTCCATTCCAGTTACAGCTTCTATTCTTCTTGTTCCAGCTGCTATTCCATTTTCAGATATTATTTTAAATAATCCAATTTTACCTGTATTATCTATATGAGTTCCCCCACATAATTCTTTAGAATATTCTCCAGCACATACTACTCTTACTTTTTCAGCATATTTATCATCAAATATACCTACAGCTCCTGAATTTTTAGCTTCTTGTAAGTCCATTTCTGTAGTATTAACAGGTGTAACACTCATTATAGCTTCATTTACTAATTGTTCCACCTTTAATAATTCTTCTTCTTTTACACCTTCAAAATGAGAGAAGTCAAATCTTAATCTATCAGCACTAACATATGAACCTGCTTGATGAACATGAGAACCTAATACTTTAACTAATGCTGCATCTAAAAGATGTGTAGCTGTATGATTTCTCTTTATATTTTCTCTTCTAGCATTATCAACTTCTAATGTTACTTTATCTCCAACTTTAAGTTCTCCGCTTATAGCTTCAACAAAATGAATTATCTTGCCACCGATATTTTTCTTAGTATCTAAAACTTTGCCCTTAAAGTTTTCATTGTGTATTATACCTGTATCTCCTATTTGGCCACCCATTTCAGCATAGAAAGGAGTAACATCTGTAACTACAACAGCATTATTACCTTCTGTTATTGAATCTGTAAAATCTTCTCCATTAACTAAAGTTTTAACTTCAGCAATTAAGCTATCATTTTCATATCCATCAAAAGTAGTTTCAATTTCACCTGAGATTATATCTAATGTTTTTACATCTGTTCCCATATAATTAGAAGTTTTTCTTGCACTTCTAGCTCTTTCTCTTTGTTCCTTCATTTCTTCATGGAAACCGTCCTCATCAAGAGATAAGCCTTCATCTTCTAATATTTCTTTTGTAAGTTCCATTGGGAATCCAAAGGTGTCATATAATTTAAATCCATCAGCACCTTTTAAAACTTTTTCATTGTTTTCTTTTAATTCGCTTATAAGATTATTTAGTATTTCCATACCAGAATCTAAAGTTTCTCTAAACTTATCTTCTTCTATTTTTATAACCTTTTTAATATACTCTTTTTTCGCTTCTAAATCTGGATACGCACTACTACAATCTCTAATAACTACATCACATAAGTTACAAAGGAATGCATCTTTAATACCAAGAGTTTTTCCATGTCTTGCAGCTCTTCTAAGTAATCTTCTTAAAACATATCCTCTTCCTTCATTTGATGGCATAATGTCATCTGAAATCATGAAAGTTATTGATCTAATATGATCAGTTATAATTCTTAAAGACACATCAATTTTATTGTCTTCTCCATATTTAACACTTGCAAGATTTCCAACTTCTTTTAATATATTTTCTAATGTATCAATTTCAAATATGCTATTTTTGTTTTGCATTACAACTGCAAGTCTTTCAAGACCCATTCCAGTATCTATATTAGTACTAGCTAATTTTTCATAATTACCTTTCCCATCACCATCAAATTGAGTGAATACAAGATTCCAAACTTCTATAATCTTATCTGCATCACTAAGTTCTACAAACTCTTCTGAATTCGTTGGTACTTCATCAGTTCTGCTAAAATGAATTTCTGTACAAGGACCGCAAGGACCTGCGCCATGTTCCCAAAAATTATCTTCTTTACCTAATCTAAATATATGAGATTTGTCTACATCAGTAAGAGTAGTCCAATATTCATATGCTTCATCATCATCTAAATATATAGTTACATACAATTTTTCTTTAGGTAATTTTAAAATACCAGTTAAAAATTCCCAAGCCCATGGAATAATTTCTTTCTTAAAGTAATCTCCAAATGAAAAATTTCCAAGCATTTCAAAGAATGTACCATGTCTGCTTGTTATTCCTACATTATCAATATCACCTGTTCTAACACATTTTTGACAAGTAGTAATTCTCTTCTTAGGTGGTTCTTGTAAACCAGTAAAATACGGCTTTAATGGAGCCATACCAGCATTTATTAACAATAAGCTTTTATCATTTTGTGGAACTAAAGAAAAACTTTCTAATTTTAAATGATCCTTACTTTCAAAAAATTTTAAATATGCATCTCTTAAATCATTTGTCTTTGTAAATTTCATAACTTTTCCTCCATAAATATGTATTTGTCTTTTTGATTTTATTAGATTTTCAAACTTAAAACATATGTATAATTTCATATACAAAAAAAGCTCTCTCCCTTATAACAAAGGGACGAAAGCTATTATTTCCGCGGTACCACCCTAATTATGCATTAATAAATATTAATACATCACTTAGTAATTTATAGCTCCTAGGCAGCTTCGAAATATATAGTAAGAAGTTTGCACCATCCACTTCCTCTCTTAATATCCATATAAAATCTACTAATCCTAATCATCGCTTAATATTTTATTATTTCATCAAAAATTATATTTCATATATATAATTATGTCAATATATAACTAAACTTCATTACTTAATGTGATAAAAATCAAAACAAATAATAATTTATATCATCATATAGAACTTTTATTATTACTCCTATTGGCACAGCTAAAAGCATTCCTACAAAACCACCAAACTTATCTCCTATTAATAATAATATAATAATTATTACAGGATGCATATCAGTACTATCAGCAGTTATCTTAGGCGATAATATGTTTCCTTCTATTTGTTGAATAATAAATACACCAATAGTTACCCATAAAGCTTTAATAGGTGAATCTAGTAACGCTACTAATACAGCAGGCACCCCTCCAAAAATAGGACCAAAATAAGGTATTATATTTAATATTGCATTTAATATTGAAATCCATATAGGAAATTTAACTTTAAATACCATAAGTAATATAAATGTTAAAAAACCAATTATAAGAGACAGAAAAACTTGCCCTGTAATATACCTTCCTAAAACTTTATCTATATCATTTAAAATTTTTTTAGTTACTTCTCTTTTTTCTGTTGGTAATATAAATAATAATTTATTATATATTTTATCTCCATCACATAAAAAATAATATACTACCACAGGTATAACAGCGCAAGAAACTATATTTTCCACAATTAATACAATGTTATTAAATAAAGATTTAGATAAATTTAAAAATAAAGCATTTCCCTTTTCAATTAATTCATTATAAATAGATTTTAATATTGGAAAATTATCCACTCTAAATTTAACATATATATCTTCTAAAAAATTTGCAATATTATCAAATATAACTCCTATATTAGATATTTCCTTAAAAAGTTCAGGAATTATAAGCGTTATACAAGAAATAAACATTCCCAGTATAATTAGTATTATTAATCCAGATGCAACCTTCTTTTTAATTTTAAATTTATTTTGAAATAAATCTCTAATAGGTACTATAATATATGCTAATATAAAAGAAATCATAATCATATTTACGATACTCTTTATAGAATTGTTAAATACGTAGCTTAATATAAAAATTATTAATAGTAATGTAAGTAATAGAACTACTAACTTACTTTTATACTTTTTTATCAAATTCATATTTAGTCATATTGTGAGGAATGGATTTAAAGGAAATATTCTCTTTTCCTGTATATAGTATATAATCATCACCTAGTATACACTCATTTAGTAACAGTACTTCTTTACCCTTTAAAATCTTATCAATAAATCCAGAAGTTATTATCATAGCTTTAATAGTATAATTGTTCCTATCTATTAACAAGTCTTCAACTGCGCCTTTCAATTTACTATGTGTATCCATAACATCTAAGTCTTTTATATCTTTAAATTTTAATCCATTTCCACTTTTCAATTCTTTAGCTACTATATCATCACCAATATCTATAACATCATTAATAGATATATAATTTTTTTTAGAAAAAAAAGTTGTATTGGAAATTTCAAAGCCCTCTAATTTTTTTTCATAAAAATTTATATAAATATCTTTTACACTCCCTATTTTTTTACCATCCAAATTATATATTTTCTTTAAATAAAAATCTTTAGTTCTAATCATATTTCACTTTTACTACTCCTTAAATATATTAGATTGTATTTTAGCAGAATATTGATATATGTATAAGCAAAATAGACGAGTAATTAAACTTTACCTATTGTATATATCAACACACATTTAATCCAGAGCCATATATTAAAATTTCATCTTCATAATCCCTATTATATCCATAAGCAATAATTTAATTCTTACTATGATTTAAATATGTATATCATTACATATTTAAATCATAGTAAGTAAAAAAGCAATGATACTATGAAAATTTCTAGTATCATTGCTTAAAGAATCTTATTTTTTAAATAATAGCCTCTATTACTCCACCACCAATAACTATATTTCCGTTATAGAAAACAACTGATTGGCCCTTTGTTATAGCTCTTTGTTTTTCATTAAATACAACTTTAACTCTACCATCTTTCAATGGTACTATAGTAGCTTTAGCCTGTTTTGCAGAATATCTTATCTTAGCTTCAACTTCTATTTCTTTTTCTAATTTATCAAAAGTAATAAAATTCAAATCTCCCGCTATTAATTCTGTTTTAAAAATATCTTCTTCTGCTCCTATTACTACTTCATTTGTTCTAGGATTTATATCAGTAACAAACACAGGTCTACCAACTGAAAGACCTAGACCTTTTCTTTGACCAATTGTATAATATACAATACCTTTATGTTTTCCAAGTATGTTTCCACTTTTATCAACAAAGTTTCCACTCTTTACAGCACCAGGTTTAGCATTTAATATATATTTACCATGATCATTATCTGAAATAAAACATATTTCTTCACTGTCTTTTTTATTATGAACAGCTAATCCTATTTCTTTTGCTATTTCTCTTATTCTGTCTTTAGTATACTCACCACAAGGCATAAGTGTATGTGCTAACTGATCTTGAGTAAAGTTATATAAAGCATATGTTTGATCTTTTCTGTCATCATCAGATCTTATCAACATATATCTATCATCTTTTTTCTCAATTTTAGCATAATGACCTGTTGCTATATAGTCTACCCCTATTCCTTGTGCTTTTCTTAAAAGTTCATCAAACTTTAAATGCTTATTACATTCAATGCATGGATTAGGAGTTCTTCCATCTATGTACTCTTGAATAAATGGTTCAATAACCTTTTTTTTGAAAGAATCTCTAAAGTTTAAAACATAAAAAGGTATATCTAACTTATCACATACTCTTCTTGCATCTTCAACAGCTGAAAGTGAACAACAACCGCCTTCTCTTTCTTCAGCTTCTTTATCTTCTTGCCAAATTTGCATTGTAGCACCAATTACTTCATAGCCTTGTTCTTTTAATAAATATGCAGCGACGGAGCTATCAACTCCGCCACTCATACCTACTAAGACTTTTTTCTTAGTTAAACTCATCTATTCTTCTCCATGAACCATGTTATGTAATTCATCATGATCATGTTCTTTCATTGGTTTTACGTCTAATCCATGAGAAGCTCTATAATCATTTATAGCTTTATGAATAGCTTCTTCTGCTAATACTGAGCAATGCATCTTTACTGGTGGAAGACCATCTAATGCTTCCGCTACTGCTTTATTACTTAATTCCCATGCTTCATCTAAAGTCTTACCTTTTATCATTTCAGTTGCCATTGATGATGATGCTATTGCTGATCCACATCCAAAAGTTTTGAATTTTACATCCTTTATGATATCACCCTCAACTTTTAAATATATTTTCATTATATCTCCACACTTAGCATTTCCAACTTCACCTACGCCATTTGCGTCTTCAATTTCTCCAACGTTTCTTGGATTTCTAAAGTGATCCATTACTTTATCTGTATATATCATATTAATTTTCTCCCTTCTTTAAAAAGTCTTCCCATAATGGTGACATATTTCTTAATCTTTGAATGATAGGTGGTAATGTTTCTATAACATAGTCTATATCTTCTATGTTAGATCCATCCCCTAGTGTTAATCTTAACGATCCATGTGCTTCTTCATGTGGTAATCCAATTGCTAATAATACATGTGATGGATCTAATGATCCTGATGTACAAGCACTTCCACTTGACGCACATATTCCTTCAAAATCTAAAGATAGAAGAATTGATTCACCTTCTATAAATCTAAATCTTACATTTACATTACCAGGTAATCTCTTTTCTCCTCTTGGACCATTTAGATGTGAATATGGTATTTCAAGTAGTCCATCTATTAATCTATCTCTTAATTCACTCATTGTCTTAATATGTTCTTCTAAATTTGCTGTAGCCAATTCAATAGCTTTACCAAGACCTACTATAGATGCTATATTCTCTGTTCCAGCTCTTCTTGTTCTTTCTTGACCACCACCATGAATCAAGTTTTCAATCCTTATTCCTTTTTTAATATATAAAACACCGATACCTTTAGGTCCATAAATTTTATGGCCTGCTAATGATAACATATCTATATTCATTTCTTTTACATCAATGGGAGCATTTCCAATTGCTTGAACAGCATCAGTATGGAAATAAACATTTCTTTCTTTACATATATCCCCAATTTGTTTAATTGGTTGAATTGTTCCAATTTCATTGTTTGCAAACATTATTGAAACTAATATAGTTTTATCTGTTATAGCATTTTTTAAATCTTCTAAATTAATAAAACCTTCTTTATCAACATCTAAGTAAGTAACATCAAACCCATTCTTTTCCAAATACTGACATGTATGAAGAACAGCATGATGTTCTACCTTTGTTGTTATTATATGATTACCTTTATTTTTATGAGCAGAAGCAATACCTTTTATTGCCCAGTTATCAGCTTCTGATCCACCACCTGTGAAATACACTTCATTAGCTTCACAATTTAATGCTTTTGCAACCTTTGCTCTTGCTTCATCTATAGCCATTTTAGTTGTTCTTGATATTCCATAAAAAGAAGATGGATTACCAAAATTTTTCGTAAAATATGGTAACATTTCTTCTAGCACTTCAGGCTTTACATAAGTTGTAGCCGCATAATCCATATATACGTTTCTCATTGTTTATTCACTCCTATCGACAATTTCAATTAAAGTTCTCTTTGTTTCATAATCATCTATTATATCTTTTAAAGTAATTGAATTCATAACATCATCTATACTATCTTTTATCTTTTGCCACAATAACTTTGTTGCACAACTATCAACGTTAGAACACTCTACCCCATCAATACAATCAGCTATTTCAACAGGTCCTTCTAGAACATGCATAATATCACCTACTGTTATTTCTGAAGGTGGCTTACATAAAACATATCCGCCTTGAGCACCTCTTACACTTCTAATTATATTAGCTTTTCTAAGTGGACTAAATAGTTGTTCTAAATAATACTCTGAAAGATTTTGTCTTTTAGATATAGTCTTTATTGATGTCGGGGGACCTCCATAGTTAAAAGCCAAATCAACCATAGCTCTAACTCCATATCTTCCTTTTGTAGAAAGTTTCATATATTCACCCTCTCTAATCACTTATCAATAATTCATTTATATCTTATCAAAATACTCGGCTTTTGTCAATTCATTAGAATTATTTTTTATAGATGACCAATATTTCCGTGCATTTTCTTCATATTTGTTATTTTGTTCAATATAATATCGTTTTTTCTTTAATTCTACTGGTAAATACTCTTGTTTTATATAATGATTTGGATAATCATGAGGATACTTATATCCTCCAACACCAAGACTTTCTGCACCAGCATAATGACCATCTTTTAAATGTTTAGGAACATCTCCAAAATTTATACTTTCCAAATCACTCATTGCAGAATTTATTGCTAGATAAGAACTATTAGATTTAGGTAACGTTGCTAAGTATATTACTAGTTCAGCTAAAACTATTCTAGCTTCTGGGAATCCTACTTTCATAGCTAAATCTAATCCTGAATTAACAACAGTAAGTGCATTGGGATGTGCAAGACCTATGTCTTCAGCTACTATGACAGAAATTCGTCTTATAATAGCTGCTATATTTCCTCCTTTTATAAGTCTTGCTAAATAATGAATTGCTGCATCGGGATCACTACCCCGTATGCTTTTTTGAAGTGCACTTAATAAATTGTAAAATTCATCTCCACTATTATCAGCTCTCATATTAGATTGTCCAAGCTTTTCAATATAGTCTACAGAAATTTCCTTGTGTAAAGTCATTTGTGAATTTACAGCTAATTCTAATATATTATAAGCTTTTCTATAGTCTCCTTGAGATATTTCAGCTATATACTTTAAAGCTTCATTTGAATATTCCACTTCTATACCTTCATTTATTAGTTTATCTAAAGATTTCTCTAATCCTACTATTATATCTGGTATTTTTAATGGTTCAAAAGCAAAAATATTGCACCTACTTATTATTGCTTTATGTATTACAAAATAAGGATTTTCAGTTGTGCTTGCTATTAATGTTATTCTTCCATCTTCTATAAATTCCAATAATGATTGTTGCTGCTTTTTATTAAAATGTTGTAATTCATCTATATAAAGAACTACACCTGCATAGTTTAACAAATTATCTAACTCACTGGTTATATTTTGTATATCTTTTACTGATGCTGTTGTTGCGTTTAATTTATAAAACTTCTTATCCACATATTTAGCCATTATATTTGCTAAAGTAGTCTTACCTGTTCCTGGTGGTCCATAAAATATGCAGTTACATATTTTTTTACTTTTTATCAAATTATATAATGGAGTATTTTCACCTAATATATGTCTCTGTCCAACAAAATCTTCAATTTTACTCGGTCGCATCAAATCAGCTAAAGGACTCATAAATTCACCTCTTTGATATAATCAAAAATTCTTTTTATATATTTATATCTAAATCTTTAATTACAATTATATTCATCAAATAATATTATATCAAAAAAGAAAAATAAAAAAGCATTAAATAAACAAAATAATTAAAATTAAATGTTTATTTAATGCTTTTTATTCAATATTTATTTTCATACATTTTCTACTATACTAGATGCAATCTCAATTTCATCCCCAATTTTCATTTGCCCACCTTCTATTACTTTTGCAAACACTCCATTAGTAGGCATAATGCATTCACCCATTTTTTTATAAATTTCACAATGAGCATGACACTCTTTTCCTATTTGAGTTATTTCTAATTTAATGTTTCCACAAGTTAATAGGCTCCCTATTGGTAAATCTTTTAAATTAAATCCTTGTACTATAACATTTTCACCAAATGCACCATCATTTACTTCTGCACCTTTAGCTTTAAAATCTTCTATTTTTTCATATGATAATAAACTCACTTGTCTATGCCAATTTCCCGCATGAGCATCATTTTCTATTCCAAAATCCTTAACAAGATTTGCCTTTTCTATTCTTTTTTTCTGTGTACCTCTTTTTTCACTAATACAAATTGCCATTATTTTACCCATAATTATCCTCCTATTTGTACCATTTTTCTTTCTTCTAAATTATCTTCTCTTTTAAATTCTAAAAAGTTATGATGTTTAGGTTTATTATAAATAGCTTTTTTAATCATTAAAATAAATTCTTCTTCATCTATTCCGTTTCTTAAAGCTTTCTTTAAATCCAAGGTATAATTATATTGTAAACATAATTTTAATATCCCGTCTGATGTCATTCTAATTCTATTACATTTTTTACAAAATCTATGACTTAATGCACTAATAAATCCGATCTTTCCTTTAAAATTATTTAATGTGTAATATTTAGCCGGACCATTTCCACTCTTTCCAAAATGGTTCTTCATAGTTCCATACTTTTTTTCTATGATATTCTTAATTTTCTCTTGAAAAACAACTTCATTCATATCACCTAATCCAATTGGCATCATTTCTATAAATCTAACATCAATTCTTTCATCTTTTGCAAATCTAGCAATAGATAAAATTTCATCTTCATTAAAATCTTTCATAATCAAACAATTTATTTTAACTGAAGGAATATTACTATTAACGGCTTTTTCTATTGATTTTAAAACATTACTTATACCATCTTTTCTAGTAATATCTTCATATTTTTTTCTATCCAAAGTATCTAAACTAATATTAATTCCATCTAATCCTGCTGATTCTAAATCATCTAAATAATCATGTAACAGTATCCCATTACTTGTAAGAGTAACATTTTCAATTCCTTTTATAGTCTTTATATCTCTTATAAGATCAACTATATCTTTTCTTACAAGAGGTTCTCCCCCTGTAATTTTTATATTATGAATCCCTAACTTAACCATACTTTTACATATAGTAATTATTTCATCAAAAGTTAATATTTCATCATGCTGTAAATATTCCACCCCATCTTTTGGCATACAATATTTGCAACGCAAATTACATCTATCTGTAACAGAAATCCTAAGATAATCAATTGTTCTATTATACTGATCTTTCATTATGTTTCTCCTCTCTATTAGAGTCTTTGGAATAAAATCTAAAAATCAATATTTATACAGTTATTCATTAATGAAATCTCCACTTTTTCCACCTATTTTTCTTCTTAAATGAATATTACCTATTTCCATAGCCTTATCTATAGCCTTACACATATCATATATAGTTAAAAGAGTGGTTGATACAGCTGTTAACGCTTCCATTTCAACACCAGTATTTCCTGTTACTTTTACTTTAGACGTAACTTCAACTTCTAAAGTTTTAGGTAAAAGCTCAAAATCAATAGTGCAATTTGTTATCATTAAAGGATGACATAAAGGTATTAACTCTGAGGTTTTTTTTGCAGCCATAATTCCAGCTACTCTTGCCACACCCAAAACATCACCTTTTTTTGCTGTTCCTTGTTCAATAGCTAAAAATGTGTCTCTATTTACTCTTATTTTTCCTGATGCAATGGCAATACGTTCAGTTGCATTTTTATTACCCACATCTACCATAATTGCATTGCCTTCATTATCAAAATGATTAAATTTATTTTCCATAACCAATATCCCCCTATATCTTTCCAAATCCACAATTAGGGTATGTGCACTTTTCACACGAAAGACATAGTCCACCGTGACCCAATGATGCTAAATCATCCTTAGATATTTTTTCATCAGCCATAATCCTCGGTAAAACTAAATCAAAAATAGTTTGTTTTGCATACATAACACAACCTGGTAATCCCAAAATAGGAATATTGTCATTATAATAAGACATTAAAAACATTGCTCCTGGTAAAACTGGTGCACCATAAGATATTATTTTAGCTCCTGTTGATTTAATTGCACTTGGTGTTAAATCATCTGGGTCTACACTCATTCCACCAGTACAAATAACCATATCTGCACCCTTATCAATATACTCTCTAATTGCATTAGTTATATTATCTGTATCATCGTTTACAATAGTTTGTCCTATTATTTTAACATCAAACTTTGATAATTTTTCTTTTATTACAGGAGAAAATGTATCTTTAATTCTTCCATAATAAACTTCATTTCCAGTGGTTACGATTCCCACCTTTTTCTTTACAAATTTCTTAAGTTCTATAATAGGTATGCTCTCTCCTAGTTTCTTTGCACTTTCTAATTTCTTTCCATCAATAATTAAAGGAATTACTCTCATTCCTGCTAATTTATCGCCTTCTTTTACTATAGTGTTATTATGTCTAGTTGCAATTATAATTTCATCAAGCATATTTATTTTTTTTAGCTTGTCAATATCTATTTTTAATAACCCTTCACAGCTAGCAATCAATTCTATTTTTCCTTCTTTAACTTTACTGTTAGTCATATTATCATTTTTACATATTTCAAGTAATACTTCTGCAGCTTCATTCTCGTGAAAAAAACCTTCTTTCTTTTCCCATACATATAAGTGATCTTTTCCTAAAGATAATAATACTGGTATATCTTCTTTTGTAACTATATGACCTTTTCTAAACGCAGTTCCTTTTTTTACATCTTTTATGATTTGAGTAATATCATGACAAAGAACATGTCCTACTGAGTTTTTTGTATCAATAAGTTTCATCAGGCTTTCGCTCCTTTTATTGTAGTATTTTATCAAATTTTCATATTTATCTTTCGCATAAGCATCTAATATACAGCTATAGTCATATTTCCTATTTATATTATACATTATATACTATTTTTACCTGTAAATACAAATTCATTTATATCTACATTATTTTATTTCTATATATAAAATCACTTAACTTTATCTAATAATTTTATAAGCAAATTTTATACCACTTTTTTATATAAAAACTTAATTTATTTATCTTTAATCTACTTGAATTCTTGAAAATCTTATCATTTTTAAATACATTATATTCATTGTTTATTTAGAGCAAAATCTCCTAGGCGACTTTAGCCCAGCGATTTTTTTAGCCATATACCCTTTCTAAACGTAGTGCAAGAATAATTGCCCGTCAAAAGAATAAAAATAATTGTTTATTAAAATGATAATATATTATCATTTTGATAAATCTCTATTCTACAAGATTATTAATTGGATATGTATAAAAAACGGCACTAATTATCAAATTGATAATTAGTGCCGTTTCTTATAATTTATAACTTAATAAATCAAATTATATTTCTACTTATTAAACAAATAAACTTTCTATCACTTAATTAATTTAATTCAGCATCGATCATACTTAATATTAATCTATCCATTCCACTTTCAATAATATATCCACCATCAACTCGCATTGTATCTCCTGTTATAAAACTTGCTCTTGGACTACAATAAAATGCTGTAGCATAAGCAATATCTTCTGGCTCTCCTATTCTAGCAACTGGTGTTTCACTCACGATCTTATCCTTAGCTACTTGCAATAATTGAGAGCTCATAGAAGTATTAATAGATCCTGGTTGAATTGAGTTAACTGTTATTCCATAGCGTCCAAATTCTTTAGCTAAACTTTGTGCCATAGCAACTAGTCCTTCTTTAGCTAAACAATAATGTGCATTTCCTGTAACTCCATGATAAGCTCCAAGTGATGACATTATTACAATTCTTCCATATTTTCTTTCTTTCATTTTTTCTCCACACGCTTTTACACAATAGATAGCTCCATAAACATGTGTATTTATAATAGCTTCTATATCTTCCATTGGCATTTTAGTAAGGTAATTTAACGGTGTTGAGTTTCCTGCGTTACAAACTAATATGTCTATTTGACCATGTTTCTCATAAATACTTTTGATAGCATCATCTACAGACTTTTTATTAGATACATCTACTTTATATGATTCAGCATATCCACCTTTTGCTACAATAGCGTCCTTTGTTTCTTCGTTTTTTTCTTCATTTCTAGCTAAAATCATAACTTTAGCGCCTCTTCCAGCTAGTTCTTCGCTAATAGCTCTACCTATGCCTGTGTTTCCCCCTGTAACAATAGCAACTTGATTAATTAATTCTTTGTTCATACTTTCCATCTTCCTTTTCTATGACTTATATTATTATAAAAATTTATAGTTATTATTAATTTAACTTAACTATTATCATCTACATTGATTAATATACCAAAAAAGTAATGTTTATACAAATTTCAATGTTTTCTTTTATTTTAGAACAAAAAAATTATAAACATGATATTAACTACTATGTGCTTATGTTTTAAAATTTGGCTCTGTTTTAAATGTGTGTTGATATATACAATAGGTAAAGTGGCATTGTAATTGGATTTTGAGAATTCTCAATGAGTATTGGGCTATACTCATTTTAGCATTCCTAAGTTCAATTACTCCGCTCACTTTGCTTATGCATATATCAACACTCCGCTAAAACAAAGCCTAAAATTTAAATTATTTTTCACAACACACTTTTTTAATCTCTATAATAAAAAAGATAGATATTAAAATAATTCTTGTTATCTTAATATCTATCATCATCTTTTTATACTGGTATAGCTCTATGCCCTATTCCTATAACAACTTCATCTAAATGAAGTAAACCAATACTTAAGAATATGCATACAGAAATATGTTCCCCGCCTCTAGCTATTCCAATTTTTCCACCTACATTTTGTGCATTAGCTCTATTAGAAACTTGAATTATAGCATCTCTAGTAGCTCCTATTACTGCACCTTCATGTAAATGTTCTTCTCTTATAAGGCCATTTCTTTTGGATGCAACCAGTGCACTTTCTAATATCTTTGATATTGATGAATTAATATTTCCACCTATATTTACTGCTGTAACTTTTATACCTTCTTTGTTATATATCTTTTTTAAATCTTCTTCCTCAAATCTATCACATATAGCCATTTTAGTTGCTATTTTAGCAACCTTTGTGCTATTACTCTCCATAAGATTATTCTCCTTTAATATTAATTTTTATTGTTATATTAACAATAACGTTAAGTATTCTATTAACTTCTTAACTATATTTATTTCATTTTCAGTAAATAAATCCTCATCATCTTCTGAAATGATTTCAATATATTCATATAATACTAGTGTAATAGATACTAGTACAATCTGATCCTTTTTTATAAATCTTTTTTCACATAAATCATCATATACTTCACTAATATTATCAATAAATTCATTATTATTTTCAATTATTAATGAAGATAAACCCAATAATAAATAATGCTCTTCTTTTATTTCCATTTTAGTATTATTTAAATGTGATTTTATTTCTATAACATTATTTATATAACTAGTATAATCCATTTCATCTAAATTTATCATTGCAAGTGTAATAAAAAAAGCTTCTTTTTTATCAAATTTTTTTCTGAGTAATTTAAAATATATCTTTAGATACTTTCTAACTAATTGATTATATTCCCTAGAAAACATTGATAAATTTATAAAGCATATATTCATTAATTTAAATTCATCTATACCCTGTACTTTGCTCTTTATTTCAGTTTTTGCCTTTAACATATTATTTAATATATTATCATATTCTTTTTTATGAAATCTTAAAGTAATAATAAACGATAAAAGTTCTAAGTACTTGTCCTTTTTAAAACCTTTATTTACTAAATTATCATATATTATAATTGTGTCTTTAACTATCTTTTCATATTGAAAATTTGAACATAAAAAAGCAGACATTGCTTTTTTAACGTTTCCATTAAATACATTATTTAGTTCACTTTTACTTATGTATTTTCTAATACTTTTTAATTCACTTTTATCTACTTCATTTTTATTTATTATATAAAGTAAACTTTCTAATATTTTAACTTTATTATTATCAAATATTAATGTTCTGCTTATATCTTTATAATAGTCTTTAAATATATCTACCTTACTTTTCAGATCAACATCCATAATCATCATCCTCTTAAAAAAAATTAACTTTAATATTATATTATTTCTAAATAGTATATATTGTCAATGACTCATATTTAACTTTCTTAGCTTAAAAAATATATTAAAATATCTATAATCAAAAAAGCTCAAAAGATTGCAATCTTTTGAGCTTATATTAAAAATCACTATATATTATAAATTACTCTAAAGTTCCTATTTTTCTAAATTTATCATAACGTTCATTTATCATTTGATTTGTTTCAATGTTTTTCATTTCATTTATTGCATTCATAAGTTCTTTTTTTATGAGCGTTACTTGTTTTGGTGGATTTTTATGTGCTCCACCTCTTGGCTCTTTTATTACCTTATCTATAATACCAAACTCATTTAAATCTTGTGCTGTTATTTTCATAACATTTGCAGCTTCTTTTACTCTCTTGCTATCTTTCCATAATATAGATGCAAATCCTTCTGGTGAAAGTATTGAATAAACTGCATTTTCTAACATAAGTATTTTATCTGCCACTGTTAATGCTAATGCTCCTCCACTTCCCCCTTCTCCAATAACTATAGAAATTATGGGGGTTTTCAATCTACTAAGTTCGAACAAATTATTTGCAATAGCACTACCTTGCCCTCTTTCTTCTGCCCCGACTCCACAAAAGGCTCCTGGAGTATCTATAAAACAAATAACAGGTCTATTAAATTTTTCTGCTTGTTTCATAAGTCTTAATGCTTTTCTATAGCCTTCTGGATTGGGCATTCCAAAATTTCTTTCTATATTTTCATTTGTATTAGCTCCCTTTGTTATTGCTATTACCGTAACGCTAATATCTTCAAATGATGCTATTCCACCAATTACAGCTTTGTCATCACCAAATAATCTATCTCCATGAAACTCTATAAAATCTTTAAAAATATTATCTATATAATATTTTCCTGTAGGTCTATCTTTATGCCTAGCTATTTCAACTTTTTCCCAAGGGCTTGATACTACTATTGATTTTATAAACTCTTTATTCATACTTATTCACTCCATGTAAAATAAGAATCTTATATAAATAAGCTCTCATATTTTTTCTTTCTACAATACTATCTATGAATCCTTTTTCAAGAAGAAATTCTGATTTTTGAAATGACTCTGGAAGAGTTTCATTTATTGTGTTTTCTATAACTCTTCTACCTGCAAATCCAATTAAAGCATTTGGCTCACTTAATATAATATCGCCTTCCATAGCAAAACTTGCTGTTACTCCTCCAGTAGTTGGATCAGTTAATATTGTTATATATAATAGCCCCTTTTCATCATGCCTTGCAAGAGCAGCACTTATTTTTGCCATTTGCATAAGCGAAAAAATACCTTCTTGCATTCTTGCTCCACCTGAAGCTGTAAAAATCAAAATAGGAAGATTATTTTCTGTAGCATATTCTACTATTCTAGTAATTTTTTCTCCGACAACAGTCCCCATGCTTCCCATCATAAAGAAACTATCCATTATTGCACAAGCTACTTCCAAATCATTTATTCTACCTACTCCAGTAACTACTGCTTCTTTACTTCCAGTATTGCTTTGAGATTGATTTATTTTCTCTTTATAATCTTCAAAGTCAATAGGATTATTTGTTTTTAATGATTTCCACATTTCTTTAAAAGTATCTTTATCAAATAATTGTTTTATTCTTTCCTTAGGTGATATTCTAAAGTGTTGATTACACTTATTACATACATATTTGTTATTTTCTAAATCTTCATAGTAAATCATACTATTACAATTACTGCATTTAGTCCACATTCCAGATGGAATATTAGGCTTTTCTTCTACTACTTTACTTTTATATGCTGATGGATTAACCGTTGCATATTTACTTTTTTTAAATAAATCCTTAAGCATTATTCTTCACCATCTTTTCTGATAAAAATGACGTATCATAATTTCCATCTAAAAACTCTTGCATTTCAAGTATAGAAAATTGAAAATCAATATTAGTTTTTACTCCACCTACTGCAAATTCACCTAAAGCTCTTTTCATTTTTACAATAGCTTCTTCTCTAGTTTTTCCAAAAGTTATAAGCTTTGCAATCATAGAATCATAAAAATAAGGTATATTGTATCCACAATATATAGCAGAATCTACTCTAACCCCCATCCCACCTGGAACGCATAACTCTGATACTTCTCCAGGACATGGTCTAAAATCATTCTCTGGATCTTCTGCATTAATTCTACATTCAATAGCATGACCAGATATCTTTATATCTTCTTGCTTTAATAATAACTTTTCTCCTGAAGCTATCTTTAATTGTTCTTTAACTAAATCAACACCTGTAATCATTTCTGTAATTGGATGCTCTACTTGTATTCTTGTGTTCATTTCCATAAAGTAAAAGTTATTATCTTTATCAAATAAAAATTCTATAGTTCCTGCATTTTTATAATTAACAGCCTTCGCTGCTTTCTTAGCTATTTCTCCCATAGTATTTCTTATTTCTTCATTTAATATATTAGATGGAGCCTCTTCTAAAACCTTTTGATTCTTTCTTTGAAGAGAGCATTCTCTTTCTCCTAAATGAACAACATTTCCATACTCATCAGCCAAAATTTGAAATTCAATATGTCTAGGTCTTTCAATGAATTTTTCTATATACAATCTGTCATCACCAAAGCAAGCTTTAGATTCAGATTTAGCAGTTTTATATCCCTTTAAGAATTCTTCATCACTTCTGGCAATTCTTATTCCTTTTCCACCACCACCAGCAGCTGCCTTTATCATTATAGGATAACCTATTTTTTTAGCAATACCTAAAGCATGTGTTTCATTCTCTATTTCCCCTTCATATCCAGGTACAACAGGAACATTTGCTTTTTTCATTATTTCTCTAGCTCTTGCTTTGTCACCCATAAGTTCAATTGATTCATAATCTGGACCTATGAATTTTATATTACATTCTTTACACATCTTTGCGAACTTAGCATTTTCAGATAAAAATCCAAATCCAGGATGTATTGCATCAGCCCCACTAAGTACACATGCACTTAAAATATTAACAATATTTAAATAACTATCTTTAGCTATTGCTGGACCTATACAAATCGCTTCATCAGCCAATTGAGTATGAAGTGCTTCTTTATCAATTTCTGAGTAAACAGCAACTGTAAGTATTCCCATTTCTCTACAAGCTCTAATTATTCTAACTGCAATTTCTCCTCTATTTGCAATAAGTACCTTTTTAAACATATCCTTCACCTATCCTATAGCAAAAAGTATTTCAGCTTCACAAACTGTTTTACCATCAACTGAAGCTATTCCTTTACCTATTCCTATTGGTCCCTTAAGTTTTACTATTTCACAATATAAATCTAATCTATCTCCTGGTACAACCTTTGCCTTAAATCTAACCTTATTAGTTCCAGCAAATAATGGAGTTTTTCCTTTAAACTTTTCCATTGATAAAATAGCCACAGCTCCTGCTTGTGCCAAAGCTTCTATTTGTAAAACCCCTGGCATAATTGGTTCTTGTGGATAATGGCCTTGGAAAAATTGTTCATTTGCAGAAACATTCTTATATCCCTTAACAAATAATTTTTCTTCTATATCCATTTCAGTTACTCTATCTATAAGTAAAAATGGGTATCTATGAGGTAAAATTTCTTTTATTTCTTCTATCTTTAACATAAACATTAATCCTCCTTAATTTCAAAGAGTTTTTGTCCAAACTCAACCATATCTCCATCTTTTGCAAAACACTTTACTATTTTTCCATCATAATTACTTTCAATTTCATTCATTAACTTCATTGCTTCAATTATGCAAATTACTTTTCCCTTTTTTACATAATCTCCTTCTTTAGCAAATGACTCGCTATCAGGAGATGGTGATGAATAAAATGTTCCAACCATTGGTGATGTAATTATTACTGTGTCTTCTTCTACAGTTTCTTCTGACATATTACTTGATTTATTCTCTGGGAAATTATTCTTTTCTTGTATAGGTTCCTCTTTTGTATGAAGGTTGCTTTCCTTTTTTGTAGTCTCTTCTTCTTTTTCTACATTTCTATTTAAGCTTCTAGTTAAAGACTTATCCATTTTTATATAGCTATCATTTGATTTTAATTCAAAGTAAGCTAAATCCGAAGAATTTATAATATTTATAAGTTCTTTAATATTTTGAAAATCCATAAAATTACCTCCTACTTTTCTTCCCATCTCTTAAATAATAAAGTTGCATTGTGTCCACCAAATCCTAAAGAATTTGTTAAAGCATACTTAAGTTCTTTTTTTCGTCCCTTATTTGGTACATAATCTAAATCTAATTCTTCATCTTTAGTTTCATAACCTATTGTAGGAGGTATAAAACCTTCTTCAAGTGCTTTTAAACACACTATAGACTCAATAGCTCCTGCTGCACCTAATAAATGTCCTGTCATTGATTTTGTAGAAGATATTGGAATGTTATATGCATCTTCTCCAAAAACTTTTTTAATTGCTGCTGTTTCAAATTTATCATTTAATTGAGTTGAAGTTCCATGAGCATTTATATATGAAACTTCAGTTTTATCTATTTTAGCTTCATTAATTGCTTGACTCATAGCTTCTGCTGCTCCAAAACCTTCTGGATGTGGAGATGTAATGTGGTATGCATCACAAGTTGAACCATATCCTACAATTTCACCTAATATATTTGCTCCTCTTTCTAACGCTGAATCTAAAGATTCAAGTAATAATATTCCTGCACCTTCCCCCATTACAAAGCCACTTCTATTCTTATCAAAAGGAGTTGAAGCTTTAACAGGATCATTTGAAGAATTAAGTGCTTTCATACTATGGAATCCTTCAACACCAATTCTTGTTATTGGAGCTTCTGCACCACCTGCTAACATAAAATCAGCGTATCCATGTTTTATATATCTAAATGCATCTCCAATGTTATTTGTACCAGTTGCACATGCTGTCACTACTGATGTACAAGAACCTTCAAGTCCATATTGAATAGATATGTTTCCAGCAGCTAAATTGATAATTGCCATTGGAACAAAGAATGGTGACATTCTCTTTGATTTACCTGTAACTAATTTAGTACATTCAGTTTCTATAGTTGCAAATCCACCTATTCCCGAACCTACCATAACACCAAATCTTTTTTTATCTACTTTTTCTAAATCTATTTTAGAACTTTTCATAGCTTCCTCTGCTGCTATTAATGCCATTTGAGAAAATCTATCTAGTCTTTTACATTCTTTTTTACCTAAAACTTCTTCTGGATTAAAATCCTTAAGTTCTCCGGCAATCTTAACATTAATTAATTCATTATCTATTAACTTAATAAAATCTATTCCTAATTTACCATCTTTATTGTTTTTCCAAAATGTATCTACATCATTTCCTATTGGAGTTAATGCTCCCATTCCTGTAACAACAACTCTTCTTTCCATAACTCTATACTCCTCCATTACATTACCATTCCACCATCAATATTTATAACTTGACCTGTAACATAGTTTGAGTTTTCACTTGCAAGAAACGCTACAACACCAGCTACATCTTCTGGAGTTCCAAATCTTTTTAATGGTATGTTCTTTTTTGCTTCTTCTTTAACTTTTTCACCTAAAACACTAGTCATATCAGTTTCAATAAATCCTGGTGCAACTGCATTTACATTTATACCCCTTGCGCCAAGTTCTTTAGCTAAAGATTTTGTCATGCCTATAACTCCTGCTTTAGAAGCTGCATAGTTTACTTGCCCTGCATTACCTGCAACACCAACTACTGATGAAATGTTTATTATCTTTCCATGTTTTTGTCTGACCATGACAGGAGTGATTGATTTTAAGCAATTAAAAACTCCTTTTAAATTTACATCTATAACATCATCAAAGTCTTTTTCTTTCATTCTAAGAATAAGGGTATCCTTTGTTATTCCAGCGTTATTTACAATAATATCTATAATTCCGAATTTACTTTTTGCTTCACTTATAATATTTTCTACATCTTCTAACTTACTTATATCACCTTTAACAGTTAAAACTTCTACGCCCATTTTTTCTATTTCAGAAGCTACTATTTTTGCTTCTTCTTCGCTACTTCTATAATTCAATACTATGTTTGCACCAAGAGAGGCTAATTTAAAAGCAATTGCTTTACCTATACCTCTTGCAGCTCCTGTAATAATTGCACATTTTCCTTTTAGCATTAATAAAAATCCTCCTTAAGCTAAATTTCTTCTAATGTTAATAATAATTTATTTAATGATTCCATATCTTCTATATTTAATACTTTAACGCTTCTATTAATTTTCTTTACAAATCCACTAAGAACCTTACCTGGTCCAACTTCAATAAATGTATTAACTCCATTTTTTATCATATCTTCAATAGTCTTATCAAAAAGTACAGATGATCTTATATGTCTTTTTAATAACTCTTTAAAATCATCTTCTTTATCATAAGGTAACCCTTTCACATTAGAATATACAACTTTATTTAATGAATTTATATTTGTATTCTTTAATGTGTTATAAAATTCTTCACTTGCATTGTTTAATAATGAACTATGGAAAGGTCCACTTACCTTTAAAGGTATTCCTAATCCTCCAAGTTCCTTTGCAATTTTCACTGCTTCATCAATAGCTTTATTTTCCCCAGCTATAACTACTTGTTTTGGACAATTGTAATTTGCTGCTTCTGCAATGCCAAACTCACTTGCTCTTTCTAATAGATTTTCTAATTTTTCATTATCAAGCTTTAAAATAGCTGCCATCTTTCCAAGACCTTTTGGAAGAGAATTTCCCATGATTCTACCTCTCTCTTTTACAAGAAGTAATCCTTCTTCCAAAGAAAGCGCTCCTGAAAAAATTAGTGAAGCATATTCACCAAGACTTAATCCTGCAGTATACTTTGCTTCAATATTATTTACTTCCAAAGCTTTTAATGCTACTAAAGAAGCCACTACTATTGTAGGTTGAGCATTTTCTGTTTGCATTAAAACTTCTTCAGGACCATTAAATAGCATATCTTTTATTGGCATATCTAATATTTTTTCTGCTTTATCAACTATTTCTTTACATTCTGGTATTTTATCATAGAATTCCTTTGCCATACCCACATATTGGGCACCTTGACCTGGAAAAAGGAATGCAATATTTTCACTATTCATGATTTCCTCCAAACAACACAAACCTTTGCTTTGCTTCTTCAAACATCTCTTCAATAATTTCCTTTGATGTTTGTTCTTTATTAATTAAGCCTGCAATTTGTCCAGACATTATAGATCCATTATCCACATCACCATCTACTGCTGCTTTCTTTAAAGTACCTGCTCCTAATTCTTCTAATTTTTCTGGACTTATACCTTCTTTTTCTAACTTAGCATACATTCTTGATAGTTTGTTTTTAAGCACTCTTACTGGATGACCTGTAGATCTACCTGTAACTTCTGTATCTATGTCTTTAGCTTTTAATATCTTATCTTTATAATTTTGATTTACTGTACATTCTCTTGCAACTAAAAATCTAGTTCCAACTTGAACTCCTTCTGCTCCTAACATAAAAGAAGCTGCAATTCCTCTTCCATCACCTATTCCACCTGCTGCTATAACTGGTATGCTTACTGCATCTACAACTTGTGGAATTAATGCCATTGTAGTAAGTTGACCTACATGACCACCTGATTCTGTACCTTCTGCTATAATTGCATCTGCTCCTGCTTTTTCCATTCTCTTAGCAAGGGCTACTGATGCAACAACTGGTATTACCTTTATATTATTTGCTTTCCATCTTTCCATGTACTTACCTGGACTTCCTGCTCCAGTAGTAACAATAGCTATATTTTCCTCACATACTAGTTCCGCTATTTCTTCTGCATTTTCAGACATTAACATTATATTTACACCAAAAGGTTTATCTGTTAATTTTTTAGCTTCTCTGATTTGTTTTCTTACCCATTCTGTTGGTGCTGCTCCTGTTATTATTCCAATTCCACCTGCTTCACTTACCGCTGCTGCTAAAGATGCATCTGCGATCCAAGCCATACCTCCCTGAAATATTGGATACTTTATACCAAGTAGATCACATACTCTATTATTTGCCACAAATAATTCCTCCTAATAGTGTTCTTACAAAAATACTTATATTATATAATTAAATCGGGAATACTTATTTGCATACCCGACTTAACTTGGATGTTAGTATTTTAAATTTTAATTATTCGTCTTATTCTTTACATATTCAACTGCATCTTTTAAGCTCTTTAACTTTTCAACTTCCTCTATTTGAATATCGAATTTTTCTTCTAATTCAATTACAACTTGGAATAAGTCTAAAGAATCTGCTCCTAAATCTTCAAATGTAGTTTCTAAAGTTATTCCATCCTTTTCTACACCTAATTGTTCACATATTATATCTCTAATTTCTTCAAATAACATAATTTTTTCCTCCTTGATGTCTCTTTTTTTATTTATCTTTAAATTAATAGTTAACTATATTTTAAGTATCTGTTTATATATTAATATCTCAACACTTTACTAAAACATAGCCTAATAATTTAATTTTTACCATTCTAGTAATGTAGCTCCATAGCTTAATCCACCACCAAAAGCTACTAAAAGTATCTTATCTCCTTCTTCTAGAAGATTTTTTTCATATAACTCATTTAAAGCTAATGGCACTGAAGCTGAGGATGTATTTCCTGTTTTATCTAAATTTATATAAAACTTATTTATATCTATCTTTAATTTTTTAGCAACATAATCTAATATTCTTATATTAGCTTGATGAGGTACTATGTACTTTATATCATTTAAGCAAACATCTGTACCTTCTAATACACCATCAATTCCTTTAATAATAGCTGAAGTTGCAAATTTAAAAACTTCCCTACCATTCATCTCAACATATTGGTTGCTAATAAAATTTTCTTTAGTAAAAGGAGTGTTAAAATCAAGCGCACCTATAGTCAATGAATCTCCTTTTTTCCCATCTGTTTTCAAATAGGAATTAATTATTCCATTCTTTTCATCTCTTACAAGTACTGCTGCTCCACCACCATCACCAAATAATATACATGTTCCTCTATCATTCCAATTAATAACTTTAGAAAGTGTTTCTGCACCTATAACAAGTGCATTCTTGTAATTTAATGATTTCATTAATGAATTTGCAGTTTCTAATGCAAATACAAAACCTGAGCAGGCAACATTTATATCAAATGCCGCAGCCTTATTAGCATTTAATTCTTTTTGAACTAAACACGCCACAGATGGCATAAACATATCTGGAGTAATAGTTGCTACTATTATTAAATCTAAATCTTCAGAATCAATCTTTGCTCTCTCAAGGGCAACTTTAGCGGCTTTCACAGCAATTTCCGAAGTATTTTCACCTTCTGAAATTCTACGTTCTTTTATACCTGTTCTTTCAACTATCCACTCATCATTAGTATCAACAAATTCACTAATTTTATCATTTGTAACAACGAGTGATGGTAGATATCCCCCTACTCCCCCTATTTTAATATTCATACTTTTCTCCTTAATTATTTCAATTTATATTTTTCTCTTAAAAACTCATTTATCTTATTTAATGCTGAAATTAGCATTGCTTCTTCTTGTTGTGTTAAGCTTTCTATTGAGTTACTAACCATATCATTATGAAATTTTTCATGTAATCTATAAGCTAGTTTTCCTTTTTTAGTTAAAGCAATTAAAACAACTCTTCTATCTTCTTCTATTCTGCTTCTTTCTACATAACCTTTTTTAATAAGTTTATTGATTGCAGTTGTTAATGTTCCAACTGTTATTTTTAAATCTTGAGCTACTTCAGACATAGTTCTTTTTTTATACATTCCAATTGCTTCAATAGTATGAATTTCAGTAATTGAAAGATCTGAAATTACTCCTTCTTTTATTGTTTGTTCTTCTATTTGTAAAATATCATTAAATAATTCTACTAATATCTGATTGACTATCTTTTTTGATTGATTCATCTATTTATTTTCCTCCAGATAAAACATTAAATATTTGACTTAGTAATTTAATTTCTGCAATCAAACATTTTGATAATCAAAATATACTACATTCAAAATAAATTGTCAATTATTTTGAAAATATATTTTCGTTATTTACCATTATTTTCTTCATATCCCCAAACTTTTAATTATTGAATACATATGCTATAATTGTTATGATATTTTAAAGTATTACTTATTTTTTTAAATAGGGAGGAAAGAATAATGGTAAAAAAATTGATTTTAGCTACAGTTCTAATGTTAAGTATAGCTTTAGTAGGTTGTTCTTCAAATTCAGCCACTAATACAAAACCAGAAGACAATACTGTAGTAGAGAATCCAAAGACAGATAATGAGAATGATATCAAAAAGGACAATCCTACTGATACTTCTAAAGATGATAAAAATGATAAGAATAATAAAAAAGAAACTGAGGCATTCTCTATATATACTGAAGATGCAGATAATATGGAAATAAAAGAAATTTCAACTATTGAGCTAAACAAAGATTTAAGTTTAGAAGATAAATTAAAGAAGTTATCAAAGGCTCTTTCTGAAAAAACATTTGATAACTTACCAATAGAAGTAAAATCTATTGATACTGTAGATGGCAAAAAAATTGCTACTATAAACTTAGATGAAAGTGCAGTTAATAAAGGTGTAACTAGCAATGCTGATTTAAAGAAACCTAATTGGGCAGCTAATAAATTACAAGGTTCTACCGGTGGAGAAATATCTGAAAATAGTTTATTAGAAACTTTTCTTCAAGTAAAATATAAAGGTGAGTGGATTGATGGAGTAAAATTCTTATATAAGAACGAACCAATCGAATTTGAACATACACCTAATTTATCACAAATTAATTATAGAAAATAATCATTAAAATAACAATAAAGCTATTACTTAATTGGACAACCCAGTTAAGTAATAGCTTTTTATTGTGAAAATAAAAGACTCTGTTTAATAACATATTTAAAACATAGATAAATACTTATTATTTAGTATAGCTTTCTAATATTTCAGCAAAATATAAGACATGCTTTGATTCACCTTCGCCATAGAATTTATTTTTTATTTCAGGATCAATATTATCTAAATCCATCTCTTGTTTAAACATTATTTTGCACTCATAATATTTATTACATCCATGAACTATAGGACTACTTACACTTTTGCTAGGTATAAATTTTATATTAGCTTCTTTTTCTTTGTCTATCTCTCTACCTGATTTTGTTCCGCATATAGTAAGTGCTGATTTCATACTTCCTTCAAATGGTATACTAACTGTATAGTTATCACCAGAATCTAAAAATTCTTTAGTATATCTTGTTTCTCTAACTAGTGCCATAAATATAGGTCGTCTCCAAATATAACCTACACTTCCCCAGCTAATTGTCATAGTATTAGCTTTATTTTCGTCTCCACATGTTAAAAATGCTCCTGTTTTATAAAGATTATCCATTGAAATCTCTAAACCTTCTGTAAAAGTTTCCTTCATAAGCCTTCGCCCCCACTTTCTTTAATATTTATTTTAGCAAAGTATTCATATATGTATAAGCAAAGCTGACGAGAGTAATTGAACTTAAGAAAACTAAAAATTACAATGCCACTTTACCTATTACATATATGAACACATATTTAAAACACATAATTTTTGCATCACTATATAAAATAATACCATATTATTCTATTAAATGTTGTTTATAAATTCTTTGTATTCCTTTAAATCTCTTATAGGATCAAGTTCTTTATCTTTTTTCATATAATCTAAGAATAAATCATTTAGCTCTATACACTTTTCTACATCTTTTAAAGCCTTTAATAATTCCTTTGTATTAACATAGAAGCAAGCTCTATTGTAATATAAGAATCCTTCTTCTGGATTTATTTCTATTCCTTTATTTATTACATTTATTGCAGTTGTAAAATCATTATCTTCCCTATATATAACAGCTAAATTTAAAAAACTATATGTATATGTAGGATTTGCTTTTATAGACTTTTTATAATAATCTATAGCTTCTTGTTTCTTATGTAATTTATTTGATATTACAGCTTTGTTAAACAATATTCTATAATGTTTAGGATTTATTTCTAGAGCCCTATTTATATATTTTAACGCTTCTTCATTTCTATCTAATTCTTCAAAAATGCAAGCTAAGTTCGCATATCCCCATAAATCATTGTTATTTAATTCAATAGTTTTTTTATAATTTAAAATTGCCTTTTTTTTATCACCTAATTCATCATATATATTGGCTAAAAAGAAATATGCTTTATCATAACTTGAATCTTTTTGTATTGATATTTTGTAATACTCTTTTGCTTTTGACAAATCGCCTAATTCATCATATATAGTTCCTAAACCATAATAAGCTCTGGGTTCATCTTCATCTAAATTAATTATTTCTAAATATTTTTCTTCTGCTTCTTTTCTCAAACCAATTTCATCATATAATAATGCCATATCAAGTAAAAATTCTATATCCGTTTTACCTACATTTAATGCATATGCTTTTTTATAAAATTTTAAAGCTTTTAATAAGTTTCTCTCACTTTTTAAATTTCTAGCCATATTTAAATAATTATCGTACAAATAATTTTTATTTTCCATGTTTATACTTCATCCTTGCTGATTCTTTATAATAACTAATTTAGTATATCACTAAAAAATTCAAAAATAAAATGCTTTCATAACAAAATATTTCATTAATTATAAAAGCATTTATTAACATATATAAAGGTAATAATCTTATTAAAAAATACTAGTTAAGTGCTTTCTTTGCCTTGACTCTTCACTAATTTTTTTAAGTATCTATTATTAACTGAAAAGTTTTCTACCTTTTTCTTAAAACCTTTTCTATATGACCAAAACGATATAGCTGCACCTATAGTCTCTCCTAATAATGATATAAAAAAACCTTTTATAGGACCAAAGAAAATAATATTAGCACCAGTAACAAATATAGAAGGAATTACTCCTAATACTGCTATAATTACACTAGCAAAAATACTTATCATTAAAGCTATATTCCTATAATTACTCATTATATTAATAAACACATCTGTATTCATCATATGTTAATCTCCAATCTAAAATTTAGTATTAGTAAATTCTAATAATTATAGCATAGTAATTTAATATTTGAATATATATTACTTATAACTTCATTACTTGTGGTACGGTTCATAATTTCTTATTCTAAATATAAATTAATCCTCAACAATACCTTGTCCAGATTTCCAATGTAAAATCCATAGTTTTCTCCGATGTCCCATCCCTTTATTTATCATTATGCATGAGACAATACAGGGAACATTAAATCTTCTGTTTTAAATGGATTATCTTTTCCAATCTTAATAAAAAGAGTAGTATCCTCTTCATTTACCAAAGTTTTTTCATAAGATGAAATATTATTTGGTGTAAAGCCTAAAATCACCTTCTTAGTTTTCTCATTCATTATTAAGTATATATTTTATTATTAACTAATAAATTTTCATCCATTTTTAATTTTTCCCTTCCCTTATTTGCATTATATTCTTATATCTTATCCTAGTATTTTTTATGATACAACCTTAATAACTTTTACTAAATAAAAATGAGCCATAAACTATATAAAACTAGTTTATGGCTTATTAAACTGATTATTTTGCAGCCCATAATTCTATTTCTATTTTTAATTCAGGCAACCCTAATGCACTTATATATGCAATAGTCATTGAAGGATATTCTGTACCAAACAATGAATCCCACTTACCATATAAGTAATTCCAATCAATTTCTTCAGTTGCCCAAATATTAACTTTAATTACATTATCAGCGGATAATTGTTGAGATGCTAATAAATTAGCAATATTTTTAAACGTATTTTTCACTTGATCATTAATTGATTCAGGAATATTGTTATCTATACCCACACCTACTTGGCCTGAAGTCACAAAAATCTCAGCATCCTTTGGTATCTTTGTTATATGACTATATTTTCCCACAGGAGGCGGAATAGCTGAAGGGTTTACTCTTTTAATTTTTTCAATCTTCTGTTTACTTATCATTTACTTATACCTCACTTTATTAATTTTATAGCAATTTTTAGAATCAAAATTGTTATCTTTAAATACCATCTACTTTTATTAAAATTATTTTATAAAAAATCAGCTTAAGTTTTTTCATATTATGTTTTATAATTTAATCTAATTTTATCATACACTCTTTGCTTATTGCACGTTTGAGAATACCTCTGTAAAGATTTTGAGCACAAATGAAAATTGCAACTCTCTTTATATAAAAAAGTGGATACTTAGCCTCAGACTAAGTATCCACTTTAATATGTATTATGTTGGCATATTATTCTTCTTATACTACTTTGAGATAGATAATATTCTTCAGCAAGTTCTTTAACTGACATACCGTCTTTATATTTATTATATATCTCTATATTTCTTTCTCTTATCTCAAGCTTTGAACCACTTGATTCACCCCAAGACCTCTTATTTTTAAATTTTCTTGGTATATATAAATAACCACCATCCATGTATTCTTGAATTAATTCAAGAATATCTTTAGGTAATACATCTTGTGCTTTTTTATATTTCATTTTATCTACTCCTATTTACTTTTGGGGTAAATAATTAAGCAAAAACTGCACAAAACACTTATTTAAATTTTTATATAAAACCCCTGGCAAGTCATGTTTTGATTTATATTACAGTCTTTGCTCGGAGCTTAATTCAATAAATCTGATTAAATTTATTAACATATGCATCCCCCCTTTTAATTTATTTGTTCTGTAGTTATTACATCTTATCAATTTAATCTTTAAGCCATAAACTATATAAAACTAATCTATGGCTCATTAAATTAATCATTTTCTTTTTTGCTGTAAGTATATAATCTTTTTTATCATTACCTCACATTTGTAGTTTTTATCATGGATTTGGCAAATAAATTCTCTACATCTTCCACCATGATTTTCTTTTATCTCAATAGTAAGAGTTAATAACAGAAACCATATGGACTCCCCAATTTCTCCTATGAAAAATTACACACACTTTAAAAAGTTATTTTATATACTTAATTTCATCTAAATCTGAGCTGCAAATCACTTCAAGATTTTTAAAAATCTTTTCTTCAGTCCAATCCCACCATTTTAAACTTAATAAGTATTTTATTAATTCATCATCAAACCTCTTTCTTATAATTCTACAAGGGTTCCCCCCAGCAATATGATACGGAGGAACATCTTTTGTTACCACAGAATTAGCAGCAATAACTGAGCCATCTCCGATATGCACGCCAGGCATTACTGTAACATTCTGTCCAATCCATACATCATTACCAACCACAGTATCACCTTTTAGAGGTAAATCTTCAAGGGTAGGTATAGTTCTTTCCCATCCATTCCCCATAATATTAAAAGGATAAGTTGTTACAGAATTCATTCTATGATTTGCACCATTCATTACAAATTCTATGCCTTTTGCAATAGCACAAAATTTTCCTATAATAAGTTTATCACCTATAAATTCATAATGATGAGTAACATGTTCTTCGAACTTTTCTGCTCCATTTATATCATCATAATAAGTGTAATCCCCAACCTGAATATTAGGATTTTTAATAACATTTTTTATATAGCAAATGCTCTTTATATTTTCATTAGGGTAAATACTATTTGGATTTGGTCCAAATTTATCCATATATCTTATCTCCTTTAATATATCCAAGCACGGATCTGTCAGTTTCTCTGTCATTAATAAGATAATAAACCCTTTCTGTAACTCTTGTTAAACCCATAAATTTTTCCACCTTTCTTAATACAAAATTAAAACTCCCCATAGACAAACAATATCATCTAGGGGGAGTTAATTTATTTAAAAATCTTTTATTATATTTAAATTAAATTTAATACAAAACATATATTTTAGCTTAACAAAAATAAGCATATATAATATATGTGTATTTAAAGTTACTTTATTTTTTATAAAAGAGTTTAATAGAAGATATTGTTCTTAAAATGCACACTTAATTAAAGTTCCATACTAGAACTTTAAAGCATCTTAAACTATTTAATTTTAATAGTTTAGTTAAGAACAACTAAAATCATCTCTTCAAGTCTCCTTTTTTATAAAATAATCACTTCAAATAGTATCACACAGCATTTTTACTGTCAATGTTTTTGTTTAGCAGCCTGTAACTAATAAAATATTATTAAATATATTATTAGTTAACTGTTCAACATAACTTTATATCATTTCAAATCCAAATTTAGTAAAAACATCATTTACTTATGGTATGATTCTCCGTAACTACTCTAAATGAGGTTTTCCATTATATATTCAGCAAAACCTGAATCCTCGTTTTGTTGTTCTTTAATTACTTTAAAACCTTTCTTTTTATAAAACTCAACAGCATCTTGATTTTCTTTATAAACTGCTAATTCTAATTTTTTATACTTATTAATTACATAGTCAATTAACTTACTACCTATTCCCAAGCCTTGATAATCAATATCTATAAATAACGCACCTATAAATTCATTATTTATTATACTTATAAATCCTATAATCTCTTGTCCATCATCATATACAAAAGTATCCGCCGTAGGTATATACACATTTTTTACAACATCATAATTATTCTCCCAATATTTTTTATCAATAAATTTATGTGCTTTAATTGTGCTTAACTTCCATATTTCCATAACCTTATCTAATTCTTGTCTCTTTAATGTTCTAACTATACACATAAAAAATTCCTTATCTACTCTTATTTATTATTTTTCTTATAGTATGTTCTGATAAATAATATTTTTTTGATATCTCTTTTATATTGTAGCCATTTTCGTACATTGAAATTATCTGATTATTCCTTTCAAACATAATTCTTTTTGCACCAGTTTTTTCTCCCCACTTTTCTCTATTATCATACTTTGGTATATATATTAAATTACCTTGTATATATTGTTGAATTTGGTATAGCAACTCTCTAGGTAATACTTCTTCAGCATTTATATATTTCATATTTCAATTCTCCTCATAATAAGATTTATAGTAACTCTTTATGAGGTCGCTTCTTTTTATAGCTATTCTTTTAAAGAGTACTATATTATTTTAACGAAGCTAAATATTACAAACATCAAGTCACCTCCTAATTTATAAATTTATTAGTATATTATACATCACTTATTCTAACTTTAGTTAGCCTAAAACAATTATAATCATTTTTAACTAAGATATTTATATTACTTATGGTACGATTCTCCATACCTTATTCTAAATACAAAAATAGTAGCTTCACTTTCAATTAGTAAGCTACTATTTCTTTTAAACTCTAACTTCAAAAATAGTTTTATCATCTACATAATATTCACTATGAGTATATTCTTTATTTTGATTAAGACACATGAAATAGACAAAAGAGGCATTATATATTCTGTGTCAAACAAGGAAGCAAGTTCAGTTAATAGCGGGCTATTAGCTAAATTTGCTGACACAATATGACGCAAAATAGATGCGCATACTAGGCTATTATTTTTTTGAATGTGCCTAAAGTTGAATATTTATTTTATGTTTATTATCTCGATCTATGACTGTATAGTTTTAAATTCAGCATCTGGAATAAGTATTATATTCTATTGTTTTGTCTTTGCATTTCTAAATAATCTGATACAATCCTCTCACCATCCACAGAGTTAACCTTTAGCCAATCCATATAAAGATTACCAAATTTATTATAACACCATTCTGTTGAATATGAACTAAAATGGTTAAACATTTGATATATATATCTTACAGAATTATATCTCTTTATACCATTATCATCTACCCATTCAACAACTTTGTTTAAATCAATATTTCTTATATCTTTTACTTGTACTGTTTTCATATTTCCATTTAATTTATAATGAATCTCGACTATGTCCTCATATTCATGACCTCTAATTTTTTGCCACCCTTGCATATCTCCAGTTCCTGATTCAACATATAATTTCTTCTGCTTATCTGAAAACTCATTTTTATAATCATCATAAGGCGCTTGATTTTGATTAACAGGTTTCACTACATATGCAGTTAATGTAGGAGCATAATATCCAATGCCCATATTCAAAATTTCACATGCTGATTTTAGAGAAACAAAAGTTGTATTTTTATATAATATATTCCTAGAATTAATGCTTTCTCCATGAACTTGAATATTAACATTATTAAATGCTACATCAATATCATTTACTCCTTTTGGAATTACATCTTTGGGTTCCTCATATAATTTACAAGATTCACCAACACTCCCCGCAGGCATTTGTCCAATGTATATTGTATTTGTAGGTTCATAATAATGCACAGATAAGTTAAGTAGTTTTGAAAGATTGCATATTGGTAAATAAATAGTATCATTATATACCATATTATCGCTTTCAAAATTAACTCCATTAACATTAATATTAATCTCATTAAAAGATACCCTAATATTGTTGTTCCGAGTATTTGCAAATGCCGAAGTTGGCATAATAAAAATTGTAATTAGTATTAACATAAGCATTCTTTTTATTTTCATTGTTATCTCCCCCCTTTTTTAATATATTATATCATTATTTTTCCATATAATCCATATTTTATTTAAGAGTTGTAATTTATAGATTTCTCTTCACTTTCCACATATTATATAATTTAGATAATAAAAATCTTACATCATCCTTATCTTATATACTATCTATTATTTACTTTGATTAAAGTTGAATATTTATTTAATATTTATTATCTCATCAAATATTAATTCTTTTCCAATCTCTTTATAGGAAGTTTCACTTTGACCTTTTGATTCAGTTATTGTTTCGCCCTTTTCTAATATGGGTTTATTTATTATAACCCTAATATTTTTACTTTCATTAGAAGGTGCTTTAAAAATAATATTTTCAGTTTTATTATCTTCATCTATACTACTATCTGAAAAATTAAGTTCTTCTCTATTTTCATCATAAATCGAAACTTCATAGTCACTCCACTTACCTTTGTTATAAGTTAAACTAAATATCATATCAAAAGGTGTTATTGATAGCGAGTTTAAATTTACACTGTCATTTCCTATGTTATCTAGATTTACAACTCTTTTAATATCTTTATTCACTTTTACAGGTATTTTAAAAGCCCATGTACCAGATTTCACATCACGTTTTTCATCATTTTCTACTGAATCAGTTTGAAATGATATGTATTTAACTTGAAATATAAATTCATCTGGGATAGATATTTTTAGCGATGACAGTTTATACTTTTCCATACCGACGAAAGTATTATCATCAATAAATTTTCCTTCAAGACCAGCAATTCCTGTATTGTCTAGTTGTTTATTAGAGAAATCTACTTTATTATATTCTTCACTTGTTATAAGTTGATTCATTGTTAAAGGTGCCTCTCCCCACGACGTATATTTAAAAGGCTTTTCACTCTCAACAATATATGTTACATATAAAGATTGTCCATCGCATAATATATCAGACAAAGTTACACCTACTCCATTAGAGTATGCTGTTTCATTGACTGATGTAGAGTATTCTGAATAATTACTTGGAAAGTATATATTTTTTTCAATAGCTTGAAATACATTTCCAACAATAGGTATTTTAGCTGCTAATGCTGGATTTGAAAACCCTATAGTTAAAACAATAATTAAGGAAGCTGCTGTAATCCCTAAATTTCTTCTAATAAGTTTTTTTCTTTTAATATTTTTTAAATCTACAGCTCTTTTTACCCCAATATCTATAAAATCATCTATATTATCTGGTATACTAATATTTTCATAGTTCTTATTCATTTAAAAAGTCCTCCTTTAAAATTTTACTTAAATCATTTTTAGCTCTTTTCAAATGACTTTTAACTGTATTTTCTGGTATCTCCATAATATAAGATATATCTCTTAACGATAAATCATTAAAATACTTAAGGATTATTACTGTTTTATAGTTATTTCTCAATTTATCAATTGCTTCATATAAATCAAGTTTTTCCTCAGTAGATATAAACTCTTTTTTAATCAATATATCATTATCATTTAAATAAGTAATTTTTGCATTTTTTCTTATTGTATTTATACATTCATTTATTACTATTTTTGTTATCCATGTTTTAAAAACACTTTCTTTTTTTAGTTTTTTTATATTAATAAATGCCTTATATGTGCTTTCTTGTAATATATCTAAAGCTATCTGTTCATTTTTTACATAACTATAAGCAATTTTATAAAGATATGTTTTATTTTCCTTTATTAAACTTGTAAATGCTTCTGAATCTCCTTTCATGGCCATTTTTACCAAACTATTTTTCATTAGACTTTTATTATAAAATCTATATACTAACGTATTTTCATTAATCATATTATCTCCCTTAACATAATGATTTTTATTTTTACACCCATACCACAAATTCTAAAAGAATACTAAAGTATTAATATATATATATATTAGCTAAGCTTTCTTTATAAATAGACTGTAACTTATTTAAATGCCTTATTACATCTATTAGACAATTAATGATTATAAAAAGTTGCAAAAAATAAAATGCTTTTCTAACAACTTATTTCGTCATTAGAAAAGCATTTATTATAATATATTTTTAATACATTGTCCACATTTGAGTTACTTGTATAACGCTCTACTTAGATTCTAATATCCTTGCAGAATCATTTGTTATCTTGGTTAATAAATTATAGTCTTCTCCTAATATTTCTCTATAACGATTATGTAACTTTAATCTGTACTTTTGTATATCCTCTTGAATTTTTTCTCCGTCATTAGTTAAATATATATGAGATAATTTTCCTTCAGCTCGTCTCTCAACTAAACCATTTATAACCAATTTATCTATAAGTCTCGTTATTGTAGATGGTTTTAAGTGAAGTTCTTTGCTTAATTCCTTTTGTGTTATTCCAGGTTTAAACTTTACGCCAAGAAGTATATATACATATGTAGGAGATAATCCTAGTGGCTTTAACTCGTCTTCAGCTATTTTGGCTGCTATCTTTTTTAATCTAGTTGCAGTGAAAAATAAACACTCACAAAAATTTTGTTCAAGCATTATGCCCTCCGTTCTAATTTTTTATAATTTTATCTATATAAATAATATATTAAAGATAATTTTTAAAATTTGCAACTAAATTAATACCACTATTTTATATAAAAGTATTTCTTTACCCTATATTTTATTATCAAGATCGTTATTTAATTGTATAAATAATATCAAAAAAAGTTGATTACTATTTAAATAATAATCAACTTTTTAAATAACTGTATTTATTTAACAAGTAATTGTTCTTTTGCATGAACCATAGTTGTTAATAAATCATTACATTCTGTATTTATATTAAATTCTTTACCTTTTCTAGATACATATCCATTTATATAATCAATCTCTGTAAGACGATGATTTTGAATTAAATCTTGATGCATTGATGGATAGTGTTCTCCAGCTTGGCTTGGATCATATATTTTTTCTATTCCTTTTGCAACTTCCTCAACATTTAATTCTACTCCATATTTAGCAGCAATATCAGCAAATTCTTTTATAATATTACGAATAAGCTCTGGAGCTTCTTTTAGCTCTCCAAACTCCTTAATATTACAATCTAAAATTGTGCAACAACTATTTAAAGTTCCATTTACACATGCTTTACGCCATATTGAAAATATAACATTTTCACTATAATGAGCTTTTAATCCTGCTTGATTTAATATGTCACAAATCTCTCTTGCTTCTACTTCCATATTAGAATCAATATTTTGTACTTCTAAGCTTCCATCTCCAGTTAATACAACATGTCCAGGACCTGCTAATCCAGCTGTCCATAAAGTTACACCCATAAGTATATTTTTACTATCAACATATTTTTCAATAGTTTCATTATGACCTAATCCATTTAATAGGCATAATACTCTTGTATGTTTTCCTAAAATATTATTTACAGATTTTAACATAGATTCTAATCCCATTGATTTAGTAAATAAAATTACTAAGTCTGGAACTTCTTTAGCATCTTCTGGTAACATTGCTGGTATTTTTACCTTCTTACATTCTCCATTTTCTTCAACTGTTAATCCTTCTTTATTTATAGTATCTACATGATCCTTCCATGCATCTATTAAGAAAACTTCATTTCCAGATTCATGTAACATATATCCATAACGTGAGCCCATAGCTCCTGCTCCAACAATTGCAATTTTCATTTCAATTCACTCTCCTCTTTTGCTTCAATTACAAATTAAATATATTTAAAAATATTTTCATCATATAAATGTATAACTTTTCTACAGAACCAATCAATAACAAATGCACCTACAAAAGGTATAACCACAAATGCTATTAATACTCCAATAATTGATCCCGAACTATTTATAGCCGCTAAAGGACCAACTAATCCAACTAATCCAAATCCAGCACTATTCGGTGTACCTAAGATATTAAACAGATAAGCACCTATTCCACTTAAGATACCATTTGCAATAATAGGTACTGCTATTATTGGATAGGTAACTAAATTCGGCATCATCATTTTCATGGCTCCTAATAACACAGATAAAGTAACTCCACTTTCATTCACTTTTCTTGATCCAATTACTAAAACAGCTGTACAAGCAGTAACCCCAATAGCAGCTGCTCCGGCACCTAGTCCTGTTATTCCTATGGCAATTCCTATTGCTACAGTTGAAATTGGTGAAATAATTAAAACCGAGAATGAAACACTAATTAAAATACACATTAATAATGGTTGTAACACTGCGAAATTATTAATTAAGTTTCCTATTGTTATAGTAATTTGTCTTACATATGGAAGCATAAGCATTCCAATAACACCCACACCAGCTCCAACAATTGGTAATAATAATATTGTTAACGATCCTAATTTATTTCCTATTAATCTAACAACATATACAGCTATACATGCAACTAGCATTATGTTTATTAAATCGCCTATACCAACCATTTGTACTCCATGTTCTGTGACTTTATAAGCACCTGAGCCTAAGAATACTGCTGATCCAACAATAACTGATTGCATAGGATTAAGATTAAATTGTAATCCTACTAATACACCTACAATAACTGGAACTATAAATTGCATAATACTTACAGCATTGTAAAGAATGGAAAATATTGGAGAAACATCTATTAGTCCTTTAAATATTGAACCTAGAATTGCATTTGGAATTAATCCTACAACAATTCCAGTTGCAGTTCCAGCCAAAACTTTATTTAAATAATCTTTAGGTGTTAATTTGTCTTTTTCTACTATATTCTTTTCTATCATATTCATCTTCTTCCTATTTGTAAATTTTCCCTTAAATAATTGTTTATTTTTTATCATTCTGATTTAAAATTTTTTTAGTTGTATCTTCGATAAATTACTAGTAACTCATTGAAAGTTAGTTATATTAACTTAAACTTTAATATATAATTCCTCATTTGTATGTACAACTAACTTTTCAAAAGTAAATATATCATATTTAAAAACAAATTTCAACACATTAAAATTATAAAAGTTAAAAAAATAACAATATATTATATAAATCAACAATTTTAGAGTATTTTTATAGATAAATGTTAAAAATTTCTCAATAAATTTTTGTGTTTAAATAAAAAATCGCAAAAATAAAATGCTTTTCTAACAACTTATTTCGTCATTAAAAAAACATTTATTATACTATATTTTTACTATTGTTAATATTTTTTCCTAGTACAATATTAACATTGGATATTGCTCCTAAAATACATTTTAAATTCATATACATTTGTTATACAAAATATATGTACTTAATTAATACTTTTTTCTTCAAGAGTATATATTTTTTCATATAAGATATCTATCTGGGAATTTAATTTATCAGCTTCTTTTTGTTCTTGAGTTGATAATTCGTCTTTGTCGTTATATATTTTATCTAGTTTATCTTCTATTTCATATACATCATTGTATATTTTTAATAATGTATCTTTTTCATCAGATGTTAGATTCGTATACTTTTCTATGGCTTCTTTATCACAGTGAATTCGTACTTTTTTATTTAAGTCCTTAATTGAATTGCGTGTATTATTAAGTTTCTCTTTAAGTTCTGTTAATTCTTTGCTACTTGGGTTATTTTCTTGTGAATTTAGAACATAAAATTCATCTATCTTTAAATTTATATAATCCATTTCATTATAAGCATTTAATAATTTATCTCTTTCTTCTTGTGTTAAAAATGTATGTTCTTTTATTATTTTCTCATTTGTATCTATATTGATTTTTTGCTTTATATCTTTAATTTTGTTTTCTAAAACATTAATTTTATCATCATATTCTTTTAATTTTCCTTCTTCTTGTGAATTCAATTCATCAAATGTATTACCATTAAATAATTCATTTCTTTCTTCGTATATGTCATCAAATTGATTATATGTTTCTAATAGAAGATTTTTTTCATCTTGTGATAAAAATGCATAACTCTCAACTAACTCTTTGTTATTATATATACTAATTTTTTTATTTATATCTTTAGTATTCTTTTGCAAATTATATATTTCTTTCTCATATGCTATTATCTTAGATTTATTTTCCGAACTTAATATTTCTTGCCCCTCATAAATCTTATCAATTTTACTATAGATATCTTCTTCTTGCTTATTAGTATTTATTAGAATATCTTTTTCATTTTTTGATAAAAAGATATATTCATTTATCATAGATTCATAACTATAATTTTCTTCATTACCATTTTCATATATAGAAACATCATTATTATTTTTTGAAGTAGTAACTTGTTCATTATTATTTTCATGTAATGCAGCAACTTTATCTGCTGATAATTTAAAGTTAGTTGTTGAAGCAAAAGCCGAGCTAGGCATTATAGCTATGGATGCAACTAAAATTAATGTTGATATTTTAGTTTTATTTTTTATCACAGAAACATCTCCTTATTTATGCAATTATTTTTACAATTTAATATTTTATACACAATAACATTATATAGTATAATAATCACAATTATCCCTAATAGTATATTAATATTATAAAAAGTTAGAAGCATCCAACTAAAAGTGGATGTTACTAACTTTGTATAAAATATTATAGTGATACCATTTTCTTAAGCAATCAAAACTATTTTCTCTATTTAATTCTATAATCACACTACTTTTATATAGTATAAATTAATATTTAAATTTATCCCACTGCTTTTTCTCTCTAACAATCTTTAAAATAAAGTATCCTACAAATAAAACTGTATATGTAATTAATTTAACCCAATCTAACTTATTGTTTAACAACGCTAATACTATATGTATATAAGCTATAAAATAGAATGGATAAGCTAATCTTTGAAGTTTCTTCCATTCCTTATAACTCATTTTAGCTCTAACTCTTTTTAATGATGTTATAAATAAAGGAATCATTATACAAAATCCTATAAGTCCAATAAGTAAATATACTATATAAAAAATTGTTATTGGTTTTCCAACTATTAATTTATTTATAAATCTAACTGCATACATTACACAATGTGGAATAATAAGTATTGAACCTAAAATAGCAATTTCAGCTCTAACACTCAATAATTTTTTAGTAATATTCCATTTTTTATTTAAAGCACCAGCAAACATAACAAGTACAAAAAATGAAATAGAAACATTTCCCTTCATAAATGCTTTTTCTAGATTTCCCATAAAGCCCTCTAACTTTAAGCTATTTGTTAATCTAAATATTTCATAAACCATAACAAGACCAGCTATACTTGAAGCTAGTCCATAAAATACCTTTGAATATTTTCGAATAAGATGTGAAAATATTAATGTTAATACTGTGACTAATACTAAAGAATAAATTAAATACATTACTGCCCCTCCTATTAAATGATATGCATTATCATTTTCAATAATGTTAATATATTTTCTTTATTAAGTCAACATTAAAAACTATATATATTTATTAATTAAAAGTACTAAAATAAAAATATGCAGTTGATTATAAAAAACAACTGCATAAAACAAAATTTTGTTATTCAAAAATTATTTATTTATAAATTTATCTTTCTTATATTATTGAATACTATTTATATATTATGCTACTAATTCCTCTACTTCTTTTTCAATTTTATTTAAGCTTCTTATCTTCTTTTCTTCACCATAAGCAACAACTAATAAAAGACAAATTCCAATTATAAGTGCACCATAGAATATAATAAATACATCATTCCATCCGTGAAGGCACATTCCACCAATATTTACACCTGATGATTTAGGATCAGCTATTTTAGCTAGCATAACTTTAGCTGTAGAATCTCCAAATAAATATCCAAAAGTACCACTTAAACCATTTGCAACAGCAATTGCTTTTTTAGGAGCAAATCCCACAAGAGATACACCTATTAATAATTGTGGTCCAAATATTAATGCACCAAGAGCGCATAGTGAAACATTTACCATTGTAACGCTTGTAGCATATCTATATCCTAAAACTGCAAATCCAGTAAGTATTAAACAGAATACTGCAACTATTGCTCTTCTTCCTTTTAATAAGTCAGATATAAATCCCCAACTAAGACTACCAATAAGTGCACCTGTTTCAAAATAGAATATTGTATTAACTGCATCACCCATTGCAAAATGTAATTGTTCAGTAACGTATAAAGGAGCCCAATTATCTATTCCTATACGAACTATATAAACGAAAACATTTGCTACACATAAGACCCAAATCCATGGATTTTTTAAAACATATTTTTTAAACACTTCAAATTTACTCATGTTATTTAATTCAGCACTATTTTCAGCTTTAACTTCACCAAATATTTCTTCTGCAGAATTCCAACCTAACTCTTCTGGCTCATCTTTTCCTACAAATAACATTGTAAAACCAATAACAGCTGCTATTATTGATGGAACAATAAACATTCCTGCCACATTACCATGGAAAAATTTATTTGCTCCCCATAATGCTAACATTCCTGCTAATGCTCCCCCTATATTATGAGACATATTCCAAAATCCTAAATATCTACCTCTTTTATTAGTAGGGGTCCATCTAGTAATTGTTGAATAAGCACTTGGTCCACCTGGTGCTTGGAAAAATCCACTTAATCCCCATAATATTAATACAGCTCCAGTACATTTATTTCCTGATATTAGTATAAGACCGATTACAAAGACCATTGTTGCAGACATCATAAGTAAAAATGACACTATACGCTTTGCATTTTTACCATCAATAAAATATCCTAACAATGTTTTACCAAGTGCATAAGTTATAGAAAATCCAAAACCTATATATCCAAGTTCAGATGTTGTAAAACCTAATTGTTCTTTTAAAAGTGGTTGTCCAGCTTTAAGATTATTTCTAATTAAATACATAGAAGCATACACAGAAAATACAACTAAGAATGCTTTTAAGAATTCCTTTAACCACATCTTTCTTTGATCTTCAATTGATACTGTAGCTTCTTTTTTATTAATACTAAAAAAACTTGTCAATTTATTCATATCTATCCTCCAAATTACCTTAATATAATAAATACTTCTTAAAAATATTTATCTTTTAATTTTATTTGCATTAAAATTTATCCCCCAAATAATAAATTTTAATGTTTTAAGTTCTAAATACTAGAAATTGAAAGTTGTTTAATTATTAATTTAAAAAGTTAAAGTATTAATTGTCATTACGTTATTTCAAAAAAGTTTAAATTTAAATATTCCCTTATTTATAAATTTACGCTTTAAAACTATTCCACATCTTAATTAACCACTCTCTGTCTTCACTAGCTTTTTTGAAATCATAATTATCATACATATTTACTTCACAATTTTGTTCATAATCATCATCTTTTATATCTTTTCTTGTAGATTTACCTTGAGAGATATTTATTATCATTTCCTCACTCTCTTTGGTTGTACAAAAGTCTATAAAGTATTTGCCAACGTCTTCATTTGGACCATTTTTTATTTTTGAAATTGCATCTATATTCCAGCCAGTTTTTTTAGGGATATTAGTTATTACATTAAATCCAGAATTTTTAACTAACAATTGATCTGCTATAAAATTTGTACCTATTAAATATTCTCCAGTTGCAACTTTCTGTGCTGGAATATATCCATTAGATGTAAATTGTCCTACATTTGATTTCAATTCTTTTAAAAATTCTATAGCTTTTTCTTTACCCATATTTTGTACAATTGATGCTATAATAGTATATCCTGTTCCTGATATATTAGGATCTGGTATTATAATCTCACCTTTATACATTGGATTAAGTAAATCCTCATACTTTTCTGGCATTTTTAATCCCTTATCTGCAAATTCTTTATCCCATCTATCCTTGTTCACAATAATAGATAAAAAATTAACTTCTAAACCTGTCCAATATCCATCTTTATCTTTATATACATTTTGTATGCTATCGTAATTTTTGCATATATATTTTTCTGAAAGTTGCTCCTTTTTCATTAGATTATGAGCATCACAAGTTCCACCTATAAATATATCTGCTTTAGGATATTTTTTTTCACATCTAATTCGCTCTAATGCCTCTTGCGTAGACATTCTTATATATTCGTATGTACATCCTGTTTTTTCCTTAAACATTTCTAAAAGTGTTCTACCAACTTCATCTCTAGATGCTACATAAACAACTATATGCTTTCCTTCCAGATTTAAATATCCATCTTTATAAATTACTTTTGAACTTTTTTTATTACAAGCAATAAGGTTAAAAGACACACATATGATTACAATAAAGCAAATAAATTTTTTAATATTCATTACTAACTCCCCTCTCTAATGCTGATGATTTTTAAATATTTTTCTCTAATATATCTTCGCATATCCCTTTAAGGTCTCCCTTAAAATATGTGTGTTGTCCATTTTCATCTCCCATATATTGAACAACAAATATTCCGTCCATATATACATCCATATTTACAATATTGCAGCTTTTAACTTTTATTGAAGTATCTTCTTTATCATAAATATAAATTTTTATATGCGATAAAGCTTCCTTCTTTTCCTTTGTTAAAGCTTTAATTCCATCATCACTATCAAGTTTAGTTGAATTACTTATTAAATTTTTTAACTTTTCTTTATCTAAATCATTCAATTCTTTTACTTTATTAGAATCACTAATAACTATTCTATTTCTAGTATTTATGAGATTAGCTATATTAGAAGTTGAATATAAGTAACCTAGCAAATCATTTTTCAATCTATTTATTAATGGTAATTTATTGTTATCATGATACATGCGATTATTTAAAATAAGAACATCGCTTATTTTAAATTTATCTTTCATACCATTTAAATAGTAAACATTTGCATCAATGCTTATATTAGTCCCTTCTGTAATATAGTTTTCCTCTTCCGAAAAATCATTCATAATCTCACCTATGGAATTCCATATCATTTGTATAGAATTCTCATCTTCAAAAACATAACCACCCCATTTGTCATTAGAAATTTCAATTTTTATAGGTATAGACATATTTATCTTATTTACAACATCATCTTTATCACTTATTATTTTGACTCTGTTATATAAAAATCTATAATTTAAACTTGTCATTATAATGCAAATTATAATTATAGTAGTGTATATGCCTATAATCTTAGCCTTTAAGCTAATTTTCTTCACTTATGTTTCCTCCCATATAATAAAAATTTAACATCTCATAAACATTTCACTCATGTTTCGTAAATGTAACATTCATTATTTTTCATAATACTAATTACTTTTAAATATAATTTCTACAGATGTACTTTCTCCTAGGTTACTTTTAATTTTTATATCTCCATCTTGCTTTTTCATTATTTCTTTACATATGCAAAGACCTAATCCATTTCCATTGTTGTTAATAGAATTTAAATTATTCACCCTATAAGTAGGCTCAAAAAGTTTAGGTATATTTTCTTTAGCTATACCTATACCATCATCTATGATATTTAAAATTATTTTTTTATTCTCAACTTGCAATTTTATTTTTATCTTTCTACATTCACTGTATTTTATAGCGTTATCTAATACATTTAAAATAACTTGCTTGGTCTTGTCTCTATCTATTAAAGCTTCAATATCAAATGTATTTTTAATTATTTCTATTTCATATTTTTTTATTCTCGGATTAATAATAACTAAAACTTCTTCTATGACTTCTTTTAAATTATTTTTCTTTTTATCTATCTCAAACTCGCTTTTTCCTAGTTTTGATAAGTCAAGAAGTTCTTCTACTAGCTTTAAAAGCCTTATTCCTTCTTCCTTCATATAAACTAAACTTTCATCTATATCATTTTGATTTTTTAATTTAGGTATAATCTCAGAATATCCTATTATTGCTGTTAATGGAGTCTTAAACTCATGCGTCACATTATCTAAAAAACTCTTTTGTTTTTGTTTTTCCTCTTTTAAACTTTCAACATAATTTTTTATACTCTCAGACATTACATTAAAAGTTTGTGCTAGATCTTCAATTTCATCTCCACTTCTAATTTTTATTCTATTATCATATTCTCCTTTGGTAACTTTTTGAGAAACTATCTTTAATTTTTTTATAGGTCCAACTATTTTTTCTGAAAGAAGCTTACTTAAAAGCCATGATATAAGAATTGATGTACATGCTAATATGCCCATAATTATAAACATATCATTTATAAGTTTTTCGCTACTATCTAAAGGATATATATATCTTACACATCCTAATGTTGTATCTTTTAAATATATAGGACTTGAAAATAATACATAAATGTTTCCATCAATTTTTTTAACAACATAGGCCTTATTTCCCTTTATAGCATTAGTTATATCCTCATCAAAAAAAGTAACGCTATTAGAAACAGAATCAGTCATTATGTCACCATTCTTATCATAAATTTGAATCCTATAATTTAATTTTTTAGATAGATATATATTAATTAGTGGAGCTTTATGCTCAAAATTTCTTTCAATATCGTCCACCTTATCTTTTTCAATGTAATTTGATATGTATACTTGAGTGTTGTAACTCTCCTTTGTTAATAAATCAATATTACTTTTTATTACGTTATTATATAAATTATTTATTATTGTTATATATATAAATATTATTATTGGAATTAATATCCCCATATTCATGAGAATTATCTTAGTTTTTATGTTAAAATTCAGTCGCATTAAAAATGCATCCTCCTAATGTCTTATTTATAAAATTAAATAGTCTCTTCTTTAAATTCTAATTTGTATCCTACTCCATAAACGGTTTTTAATTTATTTGAATACTTGCCCATCTTTTTTCTAACTCTTTGTATTAGAATATCAACTGCTCTTGTATTAACATCGTACTCATCACCCCATACTCTCTCTAAAAGGTTTTCTCTAGTAAAAACTTTATTGTGATTTTCCATCATAAGTAGCAGTGTATCAAACTCTTTATAAGTCATAAAAATTTCTTCTTCCTCTATGAAAACTTTTCTTTCATCTTTTAGAATCTTTAATTTTTCAATCTTTATTTCATTATTATTTTTTGAGCTTGGCTTTTTTGTAATCCTCTTTGTTACTGCTTTTATTCTTAAAATAAGTTCTGCGCTATTAAATGGTTTTATTATATAATCATCTGCACCCAACTGAAGACCTAAAAGTTTATCATTCATTTGACTTTTTGCAGTAAGCATTATAACTGGAACTTCACTATCTATTTCTTGAAATTTCTTTATAACGTCATGTCCACTTATATCTGGTAACATTAAATCTAATATAACAAGTTCTGGTTTTTCAGTTTCAAATTTTGAAATTGCATCTGCTCCAGTCATACTTATAATAGGTTCATATCCTTCTACCTCTAAATTCAATCTAATTAAATTAACTATACTTTTTTCATCATCTACTACTAATATTCTCATAAAATAACCACCTTCAATAATCGTTTAAATAATATTTAATTGATAATTATTTATTTAATTCCATACCAGATTAAAATGTTATCACTTTATTTTACATATTTCAACTTTATTAAATTTAACTCTATAGAAATATACAAAAGGTTGTAGTTTAAACTACAACCTCACAACACTCTAAAATTATTTTCTATTTTGTTCTTTTTTATCTTTTCTACAAGATACACATCTTGTTGGCTCGTTAGTTAATCTATTTATTTTTCACAAGCATAAGCATAAGTTCAAATTCTTTTAAAGTAAGATTAATTATTTATATACTAAACTCTTTTTCTTAAAATAAAAGTAAATTCAAATTTCCCGAGACAAATATAAAACGCCTTTATAACATGATTTATATAATAATCCCACTCCTAATATCATTAATATTAAATTATATAATATTATATTAATTCCATTTTGGGTATTGCTTTCTGTTAAATTGAATAATTTTACCACATTAAAATCAATTACACTATTTAAAAACCACATCTCAAAAAAGATTCCAGTAAGTATTACATAAAATATAGGGAATATATATGCTGTAAGTTTTGTCCCAGTTATTGTTGTAATTCCAAATACAAATGTTGAAAAAGTAACTGAAGATATTAATGTTCCTAAAAGTATTATAATAATATATAATATTTTTGAGCTTTCATACACACCTATAAATCCACTTATTACGAAAGCACCATTTGTCATTCCATCTCTAATATTATTTAATCCATATTTTATAATAAGATATAAAATGCAAATACCATAGCTTATTGCAAATATTATAAAATTTATTAAGACATTTACTATTAATTTAACTTTAAAATAAGTTTTTATATCTATAATTTCCAATAACTTATTTATAAATCCTGATTCTTTATCATTAATTATTGAGGTAGAATAAATTATTCCTGCTATAATCGGTCCTATAAATCCTATATATGAAAATTCACTAAGTCTTATAAAATAATCTACTCCATCTAATTCTTGACATGGAAATTTTATTTCTTCTAAATAAGGTATCATAAATACTGATAAAATTATTAGAATAGAACTGATTGTTCTCCAAGAAAATATATTCTTTTTAAATTCTAATTTTAAATATTTTTTCATATATATATCTCCTTTATTAATATTTATCTGCTACTGCACCTAGTGTAGCTGCTTTAATATAAGTTTTATCTTTTAAGGCTTTTAATGATTTACTATCACCACTTACAACTACTCCTATTATCTTTAAATCTTCTTTATTAATCTCACCTTTTCCATTACTTAAATTATCAAATAATTCTTTATACTCATTACTATAATTGTTGTCTTTTCCTTCATTAATAGCATCTATAAAATTCTTTTCAGGATTATCAATTGAATCTCCTTGGTTGTCTAAAGCTTTTATACCATATACATAATATTCATTAAATATTAACTTATCTGAAAAATAGTAATCATTTTCAGAAAAAGTATCTACCCAATACCAATTTAAAGTGATATCACTAGGAAGCATATTCTTTACTTCTTCAAGACTATAACTTTTATCAAAAGATAATGATATCTCCATTAATTTATCACTACCTATTTCATCAATATTTTCTAAATCATTTATATAATTTTCATATTTTATTGATGGATGATAAAATTTCATTACCTTTTTTCCTACTTTATTATAAGCTTCATTTGAATCTCTTGATGATTTACTAACTCTATCAAATAAATATTGTCCCATATAACCATAAACTCCATTTATTAAAGGTATATATGTATAAGACTCCTTATAATTTCCATCAATTATAGGCTTATTTTTTAAAAATCTATATCTAACATAGTCTATTTCACCAATCATAATTCTGTCATCAATTTGTATACTCCCTATATAAGCATTTGGCATAGCTACATCAAATAAAGTTCTTAAACTATCCTCTTCTTTATTATTCATAACATTCAAAATAGCGCCATTAGATATAAATAATACAAAACTTACTATAATAAACATCATTAAACTTATTATTATAGTCCTTACTATTGAAAATATCTTAGCTCTTTTAACTGCGTTATTAAAATTAGGTTTTTCTTTCATTTCAAACAGTTCTTTTAATTTTTCTTCATCACTCTTTATATCCATACTTGTTCCTCCATAACTTTTTAAATTTTTCTCTTGCTCTAAAAAGATAAGTTTTAACTGTATTTTCGTTTATTCCCAAAAGTTCCGCTATTTCTTTATAAGATAAACCCATGTCATATTTAAAGAACAATAGATTCTTATGAACGTCACTAATAGAATTTAGAATTTCATTAATTTCTTTCTTTCTTTCTAAATCCAATATAAACTCCTCAACTAAATTGTTTTCTACCAATCTTTCTTTAAAAACTTCTTCATCAATACTTAAATAAATATGTCTATTATTTTTTCTGCACAAGTCATAGTATTTATTAATTGCTACCTTAAAAAGCCATGATGAAACTTTATTAGTCTGTATACCATCAATGTATTTTAATGCTGTATAAAAAGTATCTTGTACTATATCTTCAGCATTATCTTTACTACAACCAAGCTTAACTAAATACTTATATATTATAATCATCTTTTTTTGAAACATCTCATTTATTAATTCATTGTTCATCATTTCCTCCTTCCATAAAATAATTTAGTTATCAGCTTAGATTTTGATACTTCTGTTATTATGACGTTTTAACTGCAAATATGTATACATTTATTTTACATTAAATGATAAATATCAATCTGTTAAGTTATTATAAATTGTTTTTTATATATTAAATTCTCAAATAGCAGAATTTAATACTATTGCTCAATCTTCAACTTTAATTTCCTAAAGAATTAAAATTCTTTAATTAATCTAAGAAAAATACTATACTTAATAATGATGATATATTAATTAAAGACTAGATTGAGGGGTTTATATATGAGAAAAAAAGATATACTTGAGTTAAAAAGACGTTTTAAAAAAGATCATTGCACCTTCACTAAAATGTGTGGTTGTTATGTTAATGGAGAAAAGCATATTATTTTAAAATTTAGAGAAACTTTTCTAAATTTAGATGAGGACGAATACTTTAAATATTTAGAAATTGCAAGAAAAGTACTTTCTGGAACTATTGGCAATAATATTTTAGAATTAAACTTTCCCATTAATGAAAATTTTATAAATGAAAAACAAATTTCTCTTATGCAGCTTAAAAACAGTCAATTAAAGGATGATTCTCTTCTTGATGCTTTTTATCAATCTATTATAGATAGCTATGATTACACTGGTAACTTTTTAATACTTATTTTTCATGATGCTTATGATATTATTACTAAAACTACTGATAATGCAAAGCTAGATGAATCTGAAGAAGTATATGAATATTTGCTATGTGCAATATGTCCTGTTTCACTTTCAAAACCAGGTCTTAGATACTTTGAAGAAGAAAATAAAATTAAAGCTAGGCTAAGAGATTGGGTAGTTGATGCTCCAACTAATGGTTTTGTATTTCCTGCTTTTATTGATCGTAGTTCAGATGTTAACTCTATTATGTATTACACAAAAAATGCTAAAGATACACATACTGAATTAATGGAAAATGCCTTAGGTTGTTCTTCAAAACAAACCGCTACTATACAAAAAGAAACTTTTCAAACAATTATTAAGGATTCTATAGGAGCTGATGAAAAAAAATCTGATAAGATCTTTATGGAGATACAAGAAAACCTAAATTCTATGGTAGATGAACATAATTCCATATATGATGATACCGATTGTGATCCTATAACATTAACAAAAAAGGAGATACAAAACCTTTTAATAGAAAGTGGAGTGCCTGAAGAAATTACTAATAAAATTGAAAAATCATATGTAGAAAATTTTGGTGATGACCTTCCTATAGCAGAAAATTTAATTGATTCAAAAATACTTAAGGCAAATGCTCAAATAAAGAAAGAAAAGCATCTTAAAAAACAAGTGGAAATTTTACAAAACAGATTAGAACAAGCTAAACAAGAAACTGCTATAGATAATGAAAACTCTTCTTCTAAAGATATTAATGATGACAACGTAGTTTTAGAAGAAGCTTTAAAAAACAATTTAGAAGAAACTCAGGACACAAATTCAGAATATAATAACTCTGAAACTAACTATGATGTTATACTTCATGTAAAACCTGAAAAAGTACCTCAAATAAAATCACAAATAATCGATGGTCAAAAATGTATAGTTATTCCAATTAATGAGAATGAACAAACTACAGTTAATGGGCTAGATGATTTGATTTAAGTTATCCTGTTGTACTAAAAAACCTAATCTTGGTTATATATCTTACACAAGATTAGGTTTTTCATTAATAAATTTTGCTTTAATTACTATATACTTATCTTTTATGCTACAAATTTAAAAATGATATTTATATGTGATTAATTTGAATATTAAACATCATTATTAGAAATTTGTCTAGGCCATGAAAGTAACGTCTTCCTTGATATTTTCAGTTGTTTTTCATTTGGGAAATTCAAATCACAGAAATAATTATGATAATTAGCAGTCCATACATATTTATCCCATACTATTATATCTTTTTTATGTAATTCTAACATTTCTTCAATTTTTAATTTATGCCTAAGAAGTAACTCTATTTGCACTTTTTCAAACTCATATTCATTATTGCATTCTGTATAATATTTAAATATAGTGTTCAAATAATTTAAAAACCATTGGCCATCACTATCAATAAGTATTTTATTCTGCTGTGGAGCAACATCATAATAATTAATATACTTTTGCAATCTATTGACTGTTTTATAATCTAATACAATTCTTGGATAGCAAGCCAATTCACTTTCTGTATTATGAGCATCTAAAAGAGCTGGTCCAAACACAATATCTTCATTTATATAAAACTCACCTACACTTACACCCCCTCTAACAAAAAGGCCCTCTAAAGATAAGTTGAATTGATATTCTGATACATTGTCTAATATTTCATCTAACTCTTCTTCTCCATCATCTTTTATAGGATACCCAACAATCATATTATCAGTATATATCTTTATTTTACCTTGACTATACTTATTAGGAATTATACATTGTTTGTTCTTATTTATAAGGTAACTAATTTCTTTAAGCAATTTGTTACCATATCCATCCTTACACGAATTTACTATCATTTGCGAAAAACCTAATATATCTATAGCACATACTATAGAATTAACAAGCTTTGGGTTGTCTTGATCATATCTTTGCATATTCATTCCAACACATCCTTAAATATATTACTTATATTTTAACATTTAAAATAAGCTGTTGTGAATATGTTAAATAGAAATATTAGTAACCTCAGTTGCCTAAGTAAATAGATGAATGTCAATAGAACTTGAAGTTTTATTTAAATATGTAAAACTAAAAGCATTGTTGTCATGACTATGATACTTAAAATAATAGAACATGAATTCATAGCACTAGCAAGTCCAATATCACCCTTACATTTTTCAGTGAATGCAATTGAAATTGCTGAAATCGGTGCAAATACTATAAGTGCTAATACTTGACGTACCTCTAATGAAAATGGTAAAAAATTTAGAAATACAAATGCAATTATTCCTGATATTCCAAACCTAATAATAAGATTTCTTAAAATTTTTCCAAGCTGATTTTTATTAAGATTTAATTCTAATCCAATCCCAATCATAAGCATTGCTAAAAATCCATTTGCTGCTCCTACTGTATCACTAAACATTATAATTGATTTTGGAAGTAATATATTAAATGATGATATTATAAGCATAATAATATATGTATTTAAAGGTATTGAAGAAAATATATTTTTTATAAATTTCTTCACAGTAGTTTTTCCATCAGTTTTTGCAACTGCTGATGCCATACTATATGTTCCACCAGTACAAAGGAGTGAGTTACCTGCATCAAATAAACATGTAGCTACTACCCCAATAGGTCCTAAAAAATTCTGTACATATGGCATTGCAAAACATCCTATATTGTATCCTGAAAAATTTATCATATTAAATGCTTTTTCATTATTATCATTTCTCCAAGCAACTAAATAGCCTGTCCCTATCATAATAAAATTACATATTATTCCAATTATAACCAAAAATAAAAGTGTCATGTCCATTTCAAGTTTATTAAAATTGCTTATAACTGCACAAGGCAGTGTAATATTAAGTACTATTTTTGATACAACTTTAAAATCACTTAATTTAAAAAATCCTATTCTTTTTAATAAATATCCTAGAACTATAATTAATATAAATACTCCTGCTTTTATTAATACTGCGCTCACTATACCACTTCTTTCCTTAAAAGTTCATTTTTCTTTCATACTTTCTGTATTTAATCCTTTAATATGATAAAAATTCAAAATAATATTTGTCATTTCTTTAGGAGTTTTTTCTGCATCATCCTCAATCCATCTTTTTAGTACAAACCATAATCCCCCTGCTGTAAAATGATTAAAATAACTATTTTCTGATACAAAAGTTAATTTTTTTAATTCTTCATTTGTTGCCATTGAATTTAAATATTTTAAATGTAAATCAAGCAATATTAAATATACATTATTATCTATTAGCTTTTTTAAAAACTCTTTATTTTTATACCAATATTCAAAATATGTAATAAGTAAATCATTTAATGTTACTTCCTTTTTAGCTGAAATTATTTTTATGAACTCATTGTACAATCCATCAACGTGATATTCTAATATAGCTTCCTTTGTTGCAAAATTTCTATAAATTGTTTGCCTTGCTAAATCCACATTTTCTGCGATTTCTTTTAAAGTAATCTGATTATAAGGTTTTTTTTCCATTAATTCGATTAATGAATTTACAATCCATTTTTTTGATCTTAAAGTTATAGGATTAACTTTTTCTTTAAATTGACTCATTTGTAACCTCCATTCTTATTTGTACCATTTATTACATATTATTGACTTCATACTTTACAATATTATATGATGAATACATAAGTGTTACAAGTGTACCTTTTGTAACATGAATAACATTTTTGTGAGGTGAACTCTATGAATAAAATAGCTGTTGTTGTAGATAGTACTGCTGTAATTGATAAAAAATTATTTGAAAATAATAACAATTTATATTCACTACCACTACAACTAATAATTGATGATAACTCTTTTAAGGACGGAATAGATATAACTCCAAGCGAATTCTGTTCTAAAATGAATGAATGTATCCATCTTCCAACTACTTCACAGCCCTCTATTGGAGATGTTTTTAAACTTTTTGAAGAAATAGTAGATAAATATGATTACATTATATATATTACAATTAGTTCTAAATTAAGTGGTACATTTCAAACTGGAATAGTAGCTAAAAATCAAATTTCAAATGATAAAATAATTGTTTTTGATTCTCTTTATACATCAACTATTCAAAAACAGATGACAATCACAACGTTAGAATTAATTAAAAATGGAAGTTCTATTGAAGATATTTTTAAAAACCTGGAGTATATAAGAGCAAATTCAAAAATTTATTTAGTTGTAGATAATTTATCTCATTTACACAGAACTGGAAGAATATCTTTGTCTGCTGCATCTTTTGGGAAGTTACTAAATATAAAGCCAATCTTATCTTTTGAAGAAGGTAAAATAGTATTAAAAAACAAAGTAAGAACCATGAATAAAGTATATAATAATTTAATTGAATTAATAAAAAATGAAAATTTAACTTTGAATTCAAAAATTATTATTGCTCATGCAGATGGTTACGATTCTGCATTAAAATTAAAAGAAAAAGTATTAGAAATATATCCTAAACATACAATATTGATTGAGGAATTGTCACCTGTAATAAGTGTACATACGGGCGCTAGAAGTTTTGGAATATCATGGATATACTAATATCATGTTAATTTTGATATTAGAAAAAAGTTGTCTAAAATTTTAATTTTGGACAACCTTTTATTTATTAGACAATCCAATTATTCTATTGCAAAAAGAATCCTTAAGTTCTATCTTTATAAGTGACCTTTTTTCATCATTATTCCACCAATAATCAGAAATAAAAGCAACTCCAAATCCATAAATAATCCCTTACGCTTTATAATTCATATCAGCATTATAGCCCTTAATCCGATAAACAATCTGCTTTAATAATAGACATAAAATTCTTAACTAAAGATGAGATTTCTTCATTCTTACGTACACAAATAACAATTTCATTTTTAAGATTGATATGATCTACATAAATTCTTGATAATTTTCCCATATTAACAAATTCTTTAACTGCTATTGAAGAACAAAAACTCACGCCATAACCAGATGTAGAAGCCATAAGTGTTTCATGCAATCCATTAAATTCAATTGCTATTTTAGGTAGTCCAATACCATAGGTATAGCAAAGAGATTCCAAAAGTACTCTTGCATGGCTTCCTTTTTCCCTCATTATAAATGATTCCAACATAATATCAGCTAAACTAACTTTTTTATTGGCATATTTGTGATTAGGAGAAGCTACAAACCATAAATCATCATCCTTTATTTTGGTAACATTAATTTTATCTATATACTTCATTGCGCCACCTCCTAAAATTGCCACATCTACCTGATATGAAATAAGATAATTAATAGCATCTTCAGTATTCATAGTGTTAATTTCAATATTTATATCTTCATTTTCTTGTTTTAAACTGGCTACCCACATAGGTATCAAAAAATTAGTTGAAAGATAATTACCTGTTATTTTCAAAGTACCATTTTTCCCTTGTTTATAATTTTTTATTAATGTCTCTATTCTATCTTCTATTTTAAAAATCAAGCCGGCTTCTTTTGCCAATTGCTCACCTATTTCACTTAAACAAATACCTCTACCTTGCGGCAAAAATAATGTTATCTCATTTTCTTTTTCAAATTTTTTGATCTGTGATGTAATTGCTGGTTGACTAATTTTTAGTTGCTCCGATGCAACTGTTACGCTTCCTGTTTTAGCCACTGTATAAAATAATCTTAATCCATGTAAATTCATATTTTGTCTCCATTCATACATTTTATTTATGAATCATATAATAACATATATTATACATATAAGTATTTTCCCGTTATACTCTTATTATAAATTATTGTCGGCATTACTTATAATAAATATTTAGGAGGAAAATATGGGACAAACTATTATATATTTTATTAGACATGGTCAAACAGAGTGGAATCTAGAAACACGAATGCAAGGACATAGAGATTCTCCTCTAACAAAACTCGGTATGACTCAAGCCCAAAAATTACATGATAGACTTGTTAAAGAAAAAATCGATTTAATATACTCTAGTGAAAGCAAACGTGCTTATGATACAGCTAAAATTATCAAAGGTAATCGAAATATCCCTATTCATACAAAAAAGGAACTGAGAGAAATTCATATGGGCGAATGGGAGGGCATGAAACAGATAGATATCATTAATAAATATTCTCAACCTTGGAGTGACTTTTGGAATAACCCTATACTATATGTTCCAACTGGGGAAGGTGAATCCTATGAAAAATTTAAAAATAGAGTTATACCTACAATTGAAAATATTATTAATTTAAATCAAGGTAAAAATGTGGCCATTGTAACACATCGAATTACTTTAAAAGTTATCATGTCATATTTTAAGAATCAAAATATATGTGATATTGGTAATAATTCAGATATAGAACCAGCTAGTCTTTCCAAGATATGTATTGATGATGGGATATCTAAAATATTATTGTATGGCGATATATCTCATTATAAATAATAAAAAATATAAGCTAGACTAAAATAACCAACGACAACACTTGCATTAGTATTGTGAACTGCCCCTGTCAAGTAGACAGGGGGCAGTTCATCGTGGTTGGTTTCATTGTTGATGTCAGGCATATAAAATTATTAAACTATTTATAATAACCTAACATAAAAAACTCTCACCTGTATATTTAATACAAGTAAGAGTTCTACTAAAATAAACTTTTATTAGTTGACTAAACTATTATTATGATTTTAACTTATGTTTTTGTACAAAGTCAGCTACTGCAGTGTAAAGTACATCTGTTGAAGAATTAAGTGCAGTTTCACAAGAATCTTGTATAACTCCAATTATAAATCCAACACCAACTACCTGCATAGCAATATCATTTGGAATACCAAATAAACTACAAGCAAGTGGTACTAATAATAATGATCCTCCTGCTACTCCTGAAGTTCCACATGCACTGACAGCTGATAATAAAGTAAGTATTATAGTAGTTCCAATATCTACTGTTATACCTAGAGTATTAGTTGCAGCAAGTGCTAATACTGATATAGTTATAGCAGCGCCTCCCATATTTATAGTTGCTCCAAGCGGTATAGAAATTGAATATGTATCTTCGTTTAGTCCAAGCTCCTTACATAATTTCATATTTACAGGTATATTAGCCGCTGAACTACGAGTGAAAAATGCTGTAATCCCACTATCTTTTAAGCATTTAATAACAAGGGGATATGGATTTTTACGTATTGCTATAAAAGTTATTATTGGGTTTATCACTAAAGCAAAAAATGCCATACATCCAACTAATACTAATATCAATTGTCCGTATTTAAGTAATGATTCTATCCCTTGCTTAGATATGCTATCAAATACAAGTCCCATTATTCCAAATGGAGCTAAATTAATTATCCATCTTACTACTTGTGATATAGCATCTGAAATATTTACTATAACTTCCTTAGAACCTTCATTAGCATTTTTTAGAGCAAGACCTAAAATTACTGCCCAAAATAATATTCCTATATAATTAGCATTAGAAAGTGCATTAACTGGATTAGATACTATACTCATTAATAAATTATTTAATACTTCTCCTACTCCACTTGGTGGTGTTAAGTTTTCTACACTTGTTGTAAGAACTAATTTAACAGGGAATAGAAAACTACCAATAACTCCAACTACTCCTGCTGAAAGTGTTCCTAAAAGATATAATAATATAACTGACTTCATATTAGTCTTTTTACCTTCTTTATACTGAGAAAGTGCAGCCATTACTAAGAAAAATACTAATAATGGAGCTATTGCCTTTAATGCACCTACAAATAATGATCCCAATATTGATATTGGCGCCCCTAAATTTGGAATTGTTAATGCAATTATTATTCCTAATATTAGACCTAATATTATTCTTTTAACTAAACTTATATTATTCCATTTCTCTATTAATCTTTTCATTTTGCCCCCTTATATTTGTCATATTGTTAAAAAACATAATAAAACAATATCATAATATTGTTTTTTCCGCAATAAAAATAATATCATAATGTTGTTTTTTCACAATAAAAATAATATTAACTAAATATTTTAATCATTCTTATACTTTCCCATTTACAACATAATTAACAATTTTTCAATTTCAAGTCTCTATGCTATTTTTTATACTATGCTAACTTATGATTATGCTTATTTAATCATCTACAAGTCCTTTAGTTGCAGGACTTCCTAATAATCGTCCTTTATAATCAAATCTTGATCCATGACATGGACAATCCCATGTTAATTCATCTGCATTCCAATGAAGTTGGCATCCTAAGTGAGCACATTTTGTTGATACAATAAATTCTTTTCCTTCATTATTTTTGTAAACTCCGACCTTATCTCCATTATATTCAACAATTCCAGCATGCCCATTTTTAATATGTTCTATAGTGCTGCTTGGAATATATATTTTTTGTGCAATAAAGTTCTTAGCTGTTTCGCTTATATCTTTAGCAATATTATTTATTGATAATGATAAATCAAATCTTTTGGGAGAAAATATTTCTGAAAAATCATTTTCTTTTCCTAATATCATATCTGATATTATCATAGCTGACACCATAGAACTTGTCATTCCCCATTTATTAAATCCTGTGGCAACATATATATTAGGGGTTTCATCAGAATATTTGCCTATGTAAGGTATTCCATCCACAGTCATACAATCTTGAGCTGACCAATGATACTTTTCTTTTGAATTTGGGTATAATTCTTTTGCAACTTTTCTTAACTCATCATAGCTTCCACCATTTTCATTTTCTCCTGTTCTCTGTTTTATACCTCCTAATAATAGTAAGCCTTTATATGTTCTAAAAGAATATCCACCTTTATCAACATCTATGTACATACCATCAATATCATTCACATTTTCTAATGCTATAACATAGGATCTTTCTTGATGCATTTTCATAAAATAATATCCAGGTGCATTCATTATTGGATAATGTGTTGCTACCACTATATTATTTGCAGTTATATTTCCTCTATTTGTAATTACCAAATTTTCTTTAATTTCCAATGCCCTAGTATTTTCATAGATAATTAAATCCTTTGAAATGTCTTTTAAGAATTTAAGTGGATTAAATTGTGCTTGATTATTAAATTTAATAGCTCCTTTAATTTCAAAAGGAAGATTAGCTTTTTCTACAAACTCTGAGTTAATCCCTAACCTGTTAGACGCTTCTACTTCTTCTTTAAGATTATCTATTTCATTTAGAGAATATACATATGCTGGCTTCTCTTCAAAGTCACATTCTATTTTTCTTTCTTCAATAATTTCTTTATACTTTTTTATAGCAAATTCATTTGCCATTGCGTATTGCCTAGCATTTTCTTCTCCAAATTCAGATATTAATTTATCGTAAATTAAATCATGTTGAGATGTTATCTTTGCAGTAGTATTTTTTGTATTTCCGCTTGCTATTTCATCTGCATCAATTAAAACTACATCTTTACCATTTTGCTTTAACATATATGCTGTTAATATTCCTGATATTCCTGCTCCAATAATTAAAATATCAGTTTTTATATTTTTATTTAAAACTTCTCTTCTTCTAAATTTACAACTTTCACTCCATACCGATTTCATAAAATCACCTCATTTTTAATATTCCATTTTTAAAAAAATATATACAATTATGTATTTTAATGAATATACCTAAAAGTTCATAAAATATATTTATAACTCAAAAAAATAGTAGTCCACATGAAACTACTATTTCTTATCATAACAATAATTTTACTTTCTCTAACTAAAATTATTCTTTCAACTTCATTTATTAAGATGGAACTGTACTCATTTTAGTGTTCCTAAATTCAATTTATTAGTTCACTTTGCTTATGCATATATTAACACTCTACAAAAGCAGTATCTACATTAAATATCCCCTTTAATTTTTCCATATTTCCATAATGCCAACATAGCATTTACTGATTGTTCTGCTGTTGGATATGCTGGTATTCCATGATCTCTTAACTTCATTATTGCTCTATGACACTCTTCTCCACCTTGACATTCCATAATAAATGGTTTATTTAAATGCTTATATGTCTCATGAAGTTCTATTACAATATCAACTACAGCATCAACATCTGTTACTGCTGTTGGACAAATTGATCCTAAAACGCCATTTACATTTGGATCTCTCATAGCTTGTGTAAATGCACCTTTATATTGTATTGGAGATGCTGTTCCTGAAATATCTACTGGATTTAATGGTGATCCAAACATAGGCATATAAGCCTTAATTCTTTCTCCAAGCCCTGGTGATATTTCCTTTAATTCTTTAAGTGGCATTCCACATCTTTCAAAATGGTCACAACTTAATAATCCAGATCCTCCCCCATTAGTTATCATAACAACGTTTTCACCTTTTAATGAAGGCTCACTTCCAAGTGCTAAAGAAATATCTAGAAATTCTTGCCATGTTGTTGCTCTTATTGCACCTGCTTCTTCAAATATCTCATCGTAATACGCATCATCAGTTCCTTCATTTTCAGATGCAGTATGTGCAAAGGCGGCTTTAACTCCTATCTTAGATCCACCAACTTTTATTGTAACTATTGGTTTTTTATGATTAAACTTCTTACATACATCTATAAATGCTTCTGGACTATCTAGCCCTTCAATATATACAGATAGACATTTAGTATTTTCATCTATTCCTGCATAACTTATAAATTCACAAAAATCTACATCAGCTTTATTACCAAGACCAACAAAGAAGCTCATTCCAAAGTGGTCACTTTGAGAGGTTCCAAGCGCTGCTAAAAGGTTAGCACCTGATTGTGAAATCATAGCCACTGGCCCCTTGATTGGTAAGTAAGGTATGAATCCACAATTAAAATTCAAATAAGGACTTCCCATTCCAACAAGATTTGGACCTATCAATGGAAGTTCATTATCTCTACAATATTGAGTTAATTCATTTTGAAGCTCTCCTCTTCCAATTTCCTTAAATGCACTAGTTGCTATAACAACTATTTTAACTTTCTTCTCAACGCATTGTTTAAGTATCATTTTTACAATATGAGCTGGAACTGCTATAAAAACTAAATCTATTTCATCTGGAATATCAATTACTCTCTTATAAGCTTTTAAGTTACATACATAATCAGCTCTAGGATTTACTGGATATATTTTGCCTTTATATCCCCAATTATTTAGTCCTTGAATTACCTTATATCCAACTTTAGTATCATATCTACTAGCACCTACAACAGCTATTGATTTAGGATTCAACGCATACTTTAAGTTATTAACTACATAATCACGAGCAAATTCAACCTTCATTTATTTTCCCTCCCTTACACTATTACAGCATCTTACTGTATTATACTGTGTTCTATCTTGAAGGAAATCATCTGTAAATACACATTCTTCCCAATATCCATTTTCATCATCTAAACGACATACCCATCTTCTATATTGCCTTTTAGTATCAGCTTCTTTAATTTCTTCAATTTCTCCATATCCATCTAATATATCTCTTATTTTATCTAAATCAGTTAATTCATTATAAGCAGTAACCATTATGTCATATAAAGAATCACTAAATTCTAATACATTATTTAATTCTGATATTTCTGATAATTCATCAACAATTTCAGCCTTTCTGGCACTAGGTATTATTTGGAATAACCTTATCAAGTACATCTTCATGCTTAAACCTAAAGCTCTAAAGTTTAAATAAATCATTGGAAGTATTATTCTCTTATCATCAACTATTTTAATCAAATCTTTTTTCATAGTTTCACTATCTAATCCTGATAACTGTGCTAAAACATCATAATCTAACATATCACCAATTGATTCTGTACTATTTATAGCATCTATTATTGCAAAATCTATTTCATCTATTTTATCTTGAACTTCAAATAATTTTTTTATCTGATCTTTTCCCCATACATGTTTTCTATATCCATCACCTTTAGCATCCCACATATTCACATTTGATTCTCTTACGTCTCTTCTTATAGGACATAAATGTACGTAGTCAACATATTCATTTTCCTTCCATGGAGCTATTACATCACTCAATAAATTATCCAATACTCTCATATGATTTCCATTAAAGAAATCAAATTCACCATCTGTTTCATAGCCTGTACATATGTCATCTTTATCTTGGAACCATTTAGAAAGAACTGCCTTTTGTTCCTTAGTAGTACCTTCTTTTAGTTTAACTACCCAATAATAAAGCCCCCAACCATAAACTTGGGTAGCTGGATTCATAACAAACATAATCAAATGCTCATCATACATTCTTCTAATTCTCTTTTTTATTTCTTCTTTCTCTACTTTAGTTACCTCTGAGATATAATTTAAATTAAAAACTTCAGGATATATTTGATAGCATGACTTAGCAATATTATAAGCACTCATTTCTGCACTATCTAAAGGTACAGTACCATTTTCAGTAAATCCAATTCCTCTAGGTCTAAAAAAGTAATTGTCCATCCAACCTTGTCTTTCTTCAGTGCCCAATTCATAATTTTTATCTGACATACCTTCAACTCCTTAAATTTTTATATTAATAAGTTAGTGTTTTATATTTAGAACACACAAAATAACTGAACTGTACTCATTTTAGAATTCCTAAGTTCAATTACTCCCCATGTTTTATTTATTCATATATAAAAATCATCATAAAGCATCACTTATTAATAATTTATATTATTTTTAATATTTTTTAGAAATATTAACTACATTACATACATATTACTAATAAAAAAAAGTATGCAGTTCTTTCGAAATGATTTTTAATTGTTTCTTAATTTATGCATTATATTTTGCATCAATTTATGAAAATAATATTAATATGCATAAAAAAAGGAATTCAATTCTTATTTAGATTGAATTCCTTTTTTTCATTTACCAATGTGTATCAAATGTATATCAAAATTGCTTTGATGCAACTCTTTCAATATTCATTACATTAAAAGCACAATTATAAATTTTAAACTAATTAGCTTTTTCTATTGCTTTCTCTGTAATAATTTCCTTTTGTTTTTCATCAAGTTTTTTATTTTCTTTTACTTCTTGTTTATTATCATCTTTATTAATTAAATCAACTTTTTCAACAGATGATTTTGTTGAATCTATATTTTCTTCTACACTTATTTTTTTATTATCTTGTTTTTCTGAATCTAATTTATCTGATAATTTTATATCATTTATATTTTCTTGTAAAATATTTGATTCTTCTTTTTTATTTATATCATCTACTTTTGAATTTGTTACTTCTTTAACTTTTTCTTCATTTTCCTTGTTTTCATTGGCTGTATTTTTTATTTTAGGTTCTTCCATTAAAATACTTCTAGCTTTCACAGCTTTAACTTTTAATGTATCTTCTAATACTTGTTTTATTTCTGATTTTGTTAAATTATTTTTCTTTTCTTTTTTAGCTGCTAATATTGCAGTTTTTACTGCCGATGCATTACTTGAATTTACTGTTTTTATTCCTAGTGTTTCATAATAACTTATAGTTGTAGTACCACTATTTATATAATTAAGCGCAGTTTTTATTGTATTTATATTTG
>NZ_JAVJAN010000109.1:0-652 GCF_031344075.1 Clostridium aquiflavi | reverse complement strand
AGCTATAATTTTGATTTTGTGGCTATAAGGATGTTTTTATTTTTAATTCTTAATAATGTTATAAAAACAGTTACTAAAAATGTAACTAGTAATGTTACAAGATAGATTAATATTGTAATCATGACGGTAAATTAGAGCTATATTTAAGGCCAAAACAATGTGATATTTATATGGTGTTGTATAATTAAATTATAATGGTAATATATTACAGAAGTTTTATAATTCAAGAAAGGATTATATATTATGTTTAATAAAAACACTAACAATAGAAATTCCTTAAGTAATACTATTGTAAACACAGTTATATCCATTTTATGGATTGTATTAATCTGTACAATAATTAGTTCAATTATAATATGGGAAAAAACAAGTGATTTAGTGTATATTATATCAGGAGTTATTGGGACACTAGGAATTTTATTAAATATATACCTTTTATCAAAAGAAAAATCTAGAAAAAGTGAATAATATGGTATTAAAATATGTTATAATTTATTTAAAAACACAGAAAGCTTGGGTTTAAATGGGAAATGAAATAATAAATTTTATGTATTGAGATGAATGGGGGTATACGAAAATGTTAAAAAAGTCAAAAGAAGTTTATGATTTCTTAAATAGGATGGAGATTAGGTTTAAACTTATTGAGCATAAG
>NZ_JAVJAN010000108.1:0-764 GCF_031344075.1 Clostridium aquiflavi | reverse complement strand
GTAAATGCAGATACAAAGAAAAACTTACAATTAAGAGTAGATGCAGAACATGGAGCATGTCAAGGAAAGAAAGACTTAGCAACATTAGCTAAACAATTAAATTTAGATGCAATCCATGACACAGTACATGAAATGTGTAAAGATGAAGCTAGACATGGAAGAGCATTTAAAGGATTATTAGATAGATATTTTGCATAATACTTAAATTTCAATATATTGATAATTATCCATTAAACCCAAAACTCTATTATAAATAGGTACTAGAAATTTAATTTCTAGTACCTATTTTATTATGTGCTTTAGAGTTAAAGAAAACCACTTGACTAAGCGGGTGGTGGGAGGCTAGTTATTTTCTTTAGAAATTTATAAAATTTTTAAGACCTGAGAGGTAAATAAAATATAATTTAATAAAGTAAATAGAATTGAGAACTAAAAGTGAATATTTAGTACAAAAATTCTTTAAAGTAATTTTCAACTTATCAAAGTTCCTTTTTAATATAGGAATATCCATATATATAAATTGCTAATTAAAATATTTTAAATTTTTTTTATAAAAAACTCTTTACAAGTAATAATAATTATTATATAATAATAACTGTAGAAGAGATAAAACAAAAAAACAACAAAAGATAAATGAAAAAATCAAATAAAAAATTAAAGAGTGTGTATATAAATTAAAAGAAAACAGGGGGAATTAAATTATGAAAAAATTTGTTTGTACAGTATGTGGTTATGTATATGAAGGAGAAGCAGCTCCAGAAAAA
>NZ_JAVJAN010000107.1:0-796 GCF_031344075.1 Clostridium aquiflavi | reverse complement strand
ATTAAGGTTCTTCCTGATGCACTCTTACTTTCAAGTAATTTTTCATCATTATATGTGTAATTATACATCATATTTCCAGTGTACGCATTATTAAGTGTTCCATCTGGATTGTATTTAAATCTTTGGCTTTACCAATATTATACTTTCTATTAACTATATTTTCATTTCTATCAATGTGCTTTATTAAATTTCCTTCTTCATCATAATAGAAATATTCACTATTTCCTTCTTGATCTTTTATTTCACATACTTGTCCTAAACTATTATAGAAGTATTCAATAGTTCCACCATTTGCATCTGTTGTACTTGTTATATTTCCTGCGTAGTCATATGTGTATTTTTCTATTCCACCTTCAGGTGTTGTTATTTGAATTATTCTTCCCCAGTCGTCTAAAAGATAACTTGTTTCATTTTCATTACCATCAGTAATTCCTGTAATATTTCCCCTAGCATCATAATTATAGCTTTGAGATTTTTTATTTTCTTTCTTTGAATTTGGAGTTACAACATCCTTTATTTGGCCAAGTAATGTATAAGTATATTCAACCTTATTATTTTCTCCATCCACTGAAGTTTTTAGATTTCCTTTTGGATCATAGGCATTTTTAGTAACTGTTTCTCCTAAAGCATTCTTAACTTCTACAACTTGTCCTTTAATATTATACTTATATGTTGTTCCTACCCCATTATCTTTTTCACTATCATATTGCTTTGGAAGTACTTGTTTTATTATTCTATCATTTTTATCATAAAATAATCTTGCTGTATTTCCACTTACATTAGTGAAATGAGTAAG
>NZ_JAVJAN010000106.1:0-836 GCF_031344075.1 Clostridium aquiflavi | reverse complement strand
GGTAATTATTTCACAAAAATTATACATAGTAAGCTTAGCAAACACTTCTTGGGCAATGTGATTCACCTTTTTAGAATGAAAATTTATCAATCCTAGAGCATATTTAAGTTCTCTAAAGGAAGTTTCTATTCCCCATCGCATATGATAAAGTTCTTTTATCTTATCTGCTGAAAATTCATTCGAATCTAAATTTGTTATTATAGTTTCGTAAGTATTATCTGAAATTTTAAATCTTACAACTCTAAATGAGATTGGATAGAAATTAGGACTTTTTAATTCTAAATAATCAAATTTAGAACATTTAGGCATAAATTTATATATTTCTGAATTAGCCTTTATTTCTTTTGTCTGTCTTCTTGTAAGTTTCAAATCAATTTTCTTATCGAACACTTCGCAAGAAGGTAATTTAAGGCTCGATGCCATCCCTTTGCTATCCCTATCTCTTACTCTTATTACATATTTCCAACCTTTTTCTTGTATATGAGCAAATGTGTTATAACTTTCGTAGCCACGGTCGGCAATAACAATTACATCACCAAATAGAGAAGATTTATCAACCATATCAGTAAGAGCTCCATTTTCATTTAGCTTTCTAACAGGTTGAATACATGCATCAGTATATACTTTGTTACATAAGTCAAATAATGCATTTAGATGTATCACATTAAAACCCTTGGCATTATCTTGGCATTTAATATAAGTGTCAGTATCTTCTGGATTATGAGCTATATTAAGTTTTGATCCATCTGCTGCCAGCAATCTATACCCATTAAATGTTTTATAATTATCAAAAGAATTAGTAAATGCTTTAAATAAATATTCTAATGCCGACGATA
>NZ_JAVJAN010000105.1:0-889 GCF_031344075.1 Clostridium aquiflavi | reverse complement strand
TTAACCGAACACAACTGGAAAGTTGGACCGTAGGGGGTAATAGTCCTGTAGGTGAAAATTATAATTATCAAGTTCTGATCCAGAGTACCACGAGACACGTGAAACCTTGTGGGAAGCAGGGAGGACCACCTCCCAAGGCTAAATACTACCTGATGACCGATAGTGAAGCAGTACCGTGAGGGAAAGGTGAAAAGAACCCCGGGAGGGGAGTGAAATAGAACCTGAAACCATGTGCCTACAACCGATCAAAGCACCTTATGTGTGTGATGATGTGCTTTTTGTAGAACGAGCCAACGAGTTACGGTATGTAGCAAGGTTAAGTACTTAAGGTACGGAGCCGAAGGGAAACCGAGTCTTAATAGGGCGACTAGTTGCATGCTGTAGACCCGAAACCGGGTGACCTATCCATGGCCAGGTTGAAGCGAGGGTAAAACCTCGTGGAGGACCGAACCACGTTGCTGTTGAAAAAGCATGGGATGAGCTGTGGATAGCGGAGAAATTCCAATCGAACTCGGATATAGCTGGTTCTCCTCGAAATAGCTTTAGGGCTAGCGTCGGAAAATGTGAGTACTGGGGGTAGAGCACTGAATGGGCTAGGGGGCATAGCGCTTACCGAACCTTATCAAACTCCGAATACCAGATACTATCAGTCCGGCAGTCAGACTGCGAAAGATAAGTTCCGTAGTCAAAAGGGAAACAGCCCAGATCGTCAGCTAAGGTCCCAAAGTGTAAGTTAAGTGGAAAAGGATGTGGGATTTCTAAGACAACTAGGATGTTGGCTTAGAAGCAGCCACTCATTAAAAGAGTGCGTAATAGCTCACTAGTCAAGAGATCCTGCGCCGAAAATGTCCGGGGCTCAAACTTACCACCGAAGCTACGGGTTCACACT
>NZ_JAVJAN010000104.1:0-945 GCF_031344075.1 Clostridium aquiflavi | reverse complement strand
CACATATAATGATGAAAAATTACTTGAAAGTAAGAGTGCATCAGGAAGAACCTTAATAAGTTATACTTATGATAAGAATAATAATATCAAGAGTATAAAAGACATCACAGGAAAGAGCAGTATTTATAGTTATGATGATGCTGATAGAGTAAAGACAATTTTAGATGACAATAAAAATACTTTAGCATCTTATGATTATTACAAAAATGATAATATAAAATCTGTAACTTTAGGAAATGGAATAAAATCAGATTATACCTATGATGGTGATGGAAATGTAGAAAGTCTAGTTACAATAACATCAACAGGAGAAGTACTAGTAGATTATAAATATGCTTATGATTTAAATGGAAATAGACTACAAAAAGTAAGCAGTCAGCATAAAAATTTCTATTCTTATGACAGCATGAATAGATTAGTTGATAGTAGCTATGATGAACGATGCGAAAGCTTTACTTACGATAAAGTAGGAAACAGATTAAGTAAGACAACTAATGATATAACAGAAAAGTATGTTTATAATGTAAAGAATCAATTAAAAGAACTTCATAACAAAAATGGAGTAAACTACTTTACTTACGACAATCAAGGAAATACAATAAAAGAAGAAACAAAAGATGGAAATAATCTATTTGAATATAATACATTAAATCAAGCAGTAAAAGCTATAACAAAAGAAGGAAACACTTTAGTAAGTAGGTATGATACAGAAGGTTTAAGGTATGAAATAGAAGAAAATGAAAAGTTAAGCAGATTTATTTTCAATAAAAATGGAGATATATTAGTTGAAACAGATTCTGATGATAATGTAATTTCTAGATTTACTAGAGGATATGAAGTTGTTGCAGCAGATATTGGAGAGTATTCTAATGAAACTCACTGCTCACATACGTTTGCAGGAGTAAGTTCGAGTAACCAAATTATAAATTTGGACTCTCACTTAAA
>NZ_JAVJAN010000103.1:0-1055 GCF_031344075.1 Clostridium aquiflavi | reverse complement strand
GACTGTGTGGGAGATTAGGACGTTGCCAGGTAAGCTTAAAGAGATAGTTATAACAACTATCTCTTTTTTAGTATATAAAAATAGATTAAAGTGATGTTAATAACAGAGTAGAAAGAAAACTTTAGCATTAATAAGTGAATGTGCTCATATATTAATTTAAATTCAATCGCTATTCATCGTGAGTGCAAGAAATTTTAATGGATATTGTTCGTTGTTAATATTAATCTTGTTATAATTTGAAAGTAAGAGTAATTAAGTGCATATAAGATTATTAAATAACTTCTCAAATTGAATTTATATAAAAAATAGTTAAGTATTAAATAATAATTTGAGTTGTTTTACAAGATTATTATTTAATTAGTAATAGTTATTTTTTATAATTTTATGTTAGTGTAATATTATTTTAATTTTAAATAGTATTACACTTTTTTATTTAAATTTATGATCTACTGATTATCTATAAATATAGTTAGAAAATAAAGTTAAAAATAAAAATATGTAATTAAGAAATAACAAATTTTTAAAATTAATGATACATTTTAATACTAATAAATTAAATTTCGACAAAAGTATTGAAAATCAATCTATTAATATGGGTAGATTAAGAGTAAATAATCATTTTAAAATGATTATTTATATAAAAATATTAAGTAAAAATAATAAATTATATATAAATAAAATAAGTAACTCATATATTTTTGTAAATATATGTATTATTTATTCAAAAATACTAGATTAACTTATCCAAGTGTATCAGTAGTAGCATTATGTAGCATTTTAAATAAAAAACAAGAAAATAAGATATAATTTCAATGAATAGTAATAAATGTATTATAACTAGTTAATATATCATGGTAAGATAAAACACGTCGCTGAGAGATGCGGCAAACAAGTAAGAATAAAGTTAAGAAATTAAATTTCAACTTATTAAAAAACTTGTTGACAGAAAAGAAATCAAATGTTAGACTGAGTAAGTCGCTTAAGGGTGACACAGTAAAACAAAAGAAAATTTGGTCTTTGAAAATTGAACAGAAATCAAGAAACATTAAAATAAA
>NZ_JAVJAN010000102.1:0-1074 GCF_031344075.1 Clostridium aquiflavi | reverse complement strand
TGAAACTCACTGCTCACATACGTTTGCAGGAGTAAGTTCGAGTAACCAAATTATAAATTTGGACTCTCACTTAAACAGCTCGATAAATTACAGTTTGCCTAGGTATTATTATTCTGTTGATGAGCAAGGAAGTACAGTATTTATAACTAATAGAGATCAAAAAGTTAGAAATGAATATTATTATGATGCTTTTGGAAATGTTCTTGATTCAAAAGAAGAAGTTTATAATAGAATAACTTATACAGCCAACAATTTTAATATTTATGTTTAAGAAAAGTTTTAAATAGTATATAATTATAGATATAGAACAAAGTATTAATAATATAAGATAATGGACTCTTAAAAGGGGTGAATAGATTGTCAAAGAAGCATGACTATGATGCAGCATGGAAAACAATACTTGAAGCATTTGAGGTGGAAGTTGTAGAAGTATTATTCCCTGAAATATTTGATGAAATTGCATGGGAACTTGGGACTGAAAGTTTAGATTTAGAGCTTCAAGAAATTCAAAGAGAAATTTTTGATAAAGATAGTGCAGAAAAGATAATTTCAGATAAAATAATAAAGGTAAAGCTTAAGGATAATAATAGTAAGATTTTATTTATTCATGTTGAAGTTCAAAGTTATAGTAGTGATGAAGATGTTTTCAGTGAAAGAATGTTCAGGTATTTTTATAGAATATGGGATAAATTTAGATATAAAAACAAAGATAAAAGTGAAGTTATTGCAGCAGCTATATATACATATAAGGGTGAACGTGGAAAAGACAAGAGGTATGTATATAAAGTTCCAAATATAAAAGATGAAATTTTAGTTTATAATTTTAGAACAATAGATATTGAAAAAATAGACTTAGAAAATATAAGTGATGATAATCCACTTAAATTAGTATTTAAAATGGCCAAAACGTTACTAGAAACAAAGTCAGCAGATGAGGATATTTATAAAGCAAAAATACAACTTGCAGAAGAGTTAGTTGAATATGATAAAGTTAAAAATGAAGAACAAATAAAAGCATTAGCAGATTTTTTAGAATACTTATTTTTGATTGAAGATAAGGAATTAGAACAAAAA
>NZ_JAVJAN010000101.1:0-1084 GCF_031344075.1 Clostridium aquiflavi | reverse complement strand
TACTTATGATTCACAAAATAGACTTACTCATTTCACTAATGTAAGTGGAAATACAGCAAGATTATTTTATGATAAAAATGATAGAATAATAAAACAAGTATTTCCAAAGCAATATGATAGTGAAAAAGATAATGGGGTAGGAACAACTTATTTTTATAATTTAAAAGGACAAGTAGTTGAAGTCAAAAATGCTTTAGGAGAAACAGTTACTAAAAATACGTATGATCCAAAAGGGAATTTAAAAACTTCAGTGGATGGAGAAAATAATAAGGTTGAATATACTTATACATTATTAGGTCAAATAAAGGATGTTGTAACTCCAAATTCAAAGAAAGAAAATAAAAAAGCTCAAAGCTATAGCTATGATGCAAGAGGAAATATTACCGGAATTACTGATGGTAATGGAAATGAAACAAGTTATCTTTTAGACGACTGGGGAAGAATAATTCAAATAACAACTCCAGAAGGTGGAATAGAGAAATACACATATGACTATGCAGGAAATATAACTTCAACTACTGATGCAAACGGTGGAACTATTGAATACTTCTATAATAGTTTAGGACAAGTATGTGAAATAAAAGATCAAGAAGGAAATAGTGAATACTTCTATTATGATGAAGAAGGAAATTTAATAAAGCACATTGATAGAAATGAAAATCATGTTGATAGAAAATATAATATTGATAGAAATATAGTTTCAGTTGAAGCATATCAAATGGATGAGGATGCAATAGCTTTAGAAGCAAGAAAAGCTGAGGAAGATGAAAAGAAGGAAGAAGAGAGAATTTCAAATATCTCAATGAATCAAGCACCACGTCGTAGAAGCTTTACAGAAAGAATGAAAGAGAAAAAAGAAAGGCAAAAATTAGAAGAGCAAAATCATCAAATAACAGAAAATAATAACTCTAAATATGAAGCTAATGAATATGAAAAGTATAAGCTAAATGTAATAAGTCAAAGATTTAAATACAATCCAGATGGAACACTTAATAATGCATACACTGGAAATATGATGTATAATTACACATATAATGATGAAAAATTACTTGAAAGTAAGAGTGCATCAGGAAGAACCTTAATA
>NZ_JAVJAN010000100.1:0-1204 GCF_031344075.1 Clostridium aquiflavi | reverse complement strand
TTATCAACAGGAAGAAACTTAGATGTATGTGTTGATGGTGATGGATATATTATGGTAAGTAAAGGTCCAGAGGTTTATAAAGGTGGGACAATTGATGAAAAAGGAACTATTGGGATAGATAAATCTGGAAAGTTATCAGGAGGTAGCGAAAACGAGATTTTATATACAAGAGATGGAAACTTTACTCTTGATTATGAAGGAAATCTTTTGACAGCAGATGGATATAGAGTAATGGGATATTTATTACAAAATGGTAATGATGATAAGTCAAAACCTAGTGTAGAATGGAAAGAAGAAGATGGTAAAAAGTTAGCAGTGGTAAACTATGTAGATGCTGATTCTAAATCTTTACAAGCTGTTGAAGAAGGGAAAGAACTCCATACTTTAAAAATTCCAGATAAAGTTTTAGCACCTAAAAGAGATAAAGATGGAAATATAGAAGATGGGAAGTTTGAAGAAACTCCTGTTAAAAGTTTTTCAATAGGAAAAGATGGAGTAATTACAGCAGTTCTTGGAGATGGTAGTAGAACAGCACTTGGTCAAATAGCTATGGCTACTTTTAAAAATCCAGAAGGTTTAACTACAATAGGAGGAAATAAGTTACAAACATCACCTAACTCAGGACCTGAAATAATAAAGACACCAAAGGGAAAATTAGCAGATGATTATACTGATAATAGTAAAGGCTTTGGAGAATTTGTACAAGGAACCCTTGAATCATCAAATGTAGATTTAACAGAACAATTTACAGATATGATAACTGCAACAAGAGCTTTCCAAGCTTCATCAAAAATGATAACTACAGGTGATGAAATACTTCAAACAATAACTGGCTTGATGAGATAAGATTAATAAAAAAACTTATATTCAGAAATTTACACTCCGGCTGAATATTAGCTTTATTAATAAAAGTTATTATAACTTTTATATGCTATACGATTAGAAGAGATAAATTGATTATTAACAGTTTGTAAATAAAACATAAAACTTTAATGATTATTGATAACAAAAGATAAAATTTGAAAATAAACGGAGGAAAATTAAATATGCTAAGATCGATGTACTCAGGAATAAGTGGGATGAAAGCTAACCAAGTTAAATTAGATGTTATAGGTAATAATATTGCTAATGTAAGTACTACAGGATTTAAAGCATCAAGTGCAAGATTTTCTGATATGCTTTATCAAAATATGTCATCAGCAAC